>JACQUK010000012.1 GCA_016210325.1 Chloroflexota bacterium | reverse complement strand
TGAAAGTGCTGGTGGTAGATGACTCAGCGCGGATGCGGGAGGCGGTGAAGCTGTTGCTGGGGGGCATAGGCGACTGCGAGGTTGTTGGTGAAGGGGCCAACGGGGCTGAGGCGTTGGAGTTTGCCCGTGCGCGCCGCCCGGACCTGGTGGTGATGGACCTGCACATGCCCATCATGGGAGGGCTGGAGGCGTTGCGGCGCCTGAAGGGGGAGTCCCCCTGCACCCAGGTAGTGCTGATCAGCTCCACCCTGGAGCAAGAGGTGCGAGAGGAGGCCCTTCGCCTGGGGGCCCTGGCCTGCCTGGAGAAGGGGCCACCGCTATGGGATGGGCTGCCGTTGGTGGTATCGAGGCTTGCCGCGGTGGCTCCCATCGGCCCACTTAGCGCGTAGGAGAAGGCCACGTGGAGACCAGAGAGCAAGCTGAAAGCCGCCGGGAGGAGAACCTGCGCAAGTGGCAGGTGAGCCGTCGGCGGCTGCTTCAGCTCTTGGGGGTTGCGGGGGTTGCTGCGGTAGCGGCGCCGCTGGTGCCATCGCTGCTGCGCCGAGGGGGCAACCGTGAGGCCGTGGCGGACGAGGGTGCGGCGCCGGCGCGGGTGCGTCAGTGGGCCATGGTCATTGACCTGCGGCGGTGCGATGGGTGCCAGGGGATAGACCTGCCGCCCCAGTGCACGGAGGCGTGCATCCAGGGCCACTACGGCCCGGAGCCCATGGAGTGGGTGCAGGTGTACGAGCAGGAGCTATCTGGGGGCGGGACCCAGTTCATTCCCACGCCGTGCCAGCAGTGCCAGAACGCGCCCTGCGTGAACGTGTGCCCGGTGGGGGCCACCTTCGCGACGCCGGAAGGGGTGGTGCTGATAGACCAGGAGCGGTGCATTGGGTGCCGCCTGTGCATGGCGGCCTGCCCCTACGACCGCCGCTTCTTCAACTGGGGGGACGCCCCGGTGCCTCCGGAGGCGCAACTGGCGGACTACGACCCGGAGCACCAGTTCCCTGCCAAGCGGGGGACGGTGATGAAATGCAACTTCTGTCCCCACATGGCGAGGTCGGGGAAGCTCCCCTACTGCGCGCAGGCCTGCCCCACCAACGCCATCTACTACGGCGACCTGGAGGAGGACATTGCCACCAACGGCCTGGAGCTGGTGAAGCTCTCGCAGTTCCTTTCCGAGAACCAGGCCTACCACCTGAAGGCTGAGCTGGGCACCAAGCCGCGCGTGTACTACATCGCCGGCCATGGGCAGGCGGTAGGCAGGAGTCCCGACCATGAGGGGCGGAAGCCTACCCGCTGGCCCTGGCAAGAGAGGGCAGCAGGAGCCCAAACATGGACAAGGTAAAGAACGGACCCCGGGAGCAGTTGGAGCGGGTGGTGCTGGGCCCACTGGTGCGCACTGGTAAAGGGTACCGCCTGCTGGTAGGTGGCCTGGTGCTGGTGGTGCTGTGGGCCCTCTTTGCCTACAGCACCCAGCTTCGGGATGGCCTGATTGTCACCGGCATGCGGGACCGCATTCTGTGGGGCTTCTACATCATCCTGTTCGTCTTCTTCATCGGCATCAGCCACGCGGGCACCCTCATCTCGGCCATCCTGCGGGTGGTGAAGGCCCAGTGGCGGACGCCGGTCACTCGGATGGCGGAGTTCATCACCGTGGTGGCCCTCTCGGTGGGCGGGCTGATGCCGATGCTGGACCTGGGGCGGCCAGACCGCATCCCGAACCTGGTCCTGTTTGGGCGTTGGCAGTCGCCCATCCTGTGGGACGTGCTTTCCATCTCCACGTACCTCACGGGGAGCATCATCTACCTCTACCTGCCCCTGATCCCGGACCTGGCCATCTGTCGGGACCGCCTGGGGAACGAGGTGCCGGGGTGGAAGCGGTGGTTCTTCCGGGTGGCCTCGGTGGGGTGGCAGGGGACGGCACGGCAGAAGAAGCTGCTGAGCATTGCGCTGGCCTCCATGATGGTGCTCATCATCCCGGTGGCGGTCTCGGTCCACACCGTGGTGTCCTGGATCTTCGCCATGACGTTGCGGGAGCCGTGGAACTCCACGGTCTTTGGGGCCTACTTCGTGGCGGGGGCCATCTTCTCGGGCATTGCTGCCATCATCCTGGTGATGGCGGTCCTGCGGCGCGCCTTCCACCTGGAGGCCTACATCACCCATAAGCACTTCATCAACCTGGGGTACATGCTGGGCGGCTTCACCCTCATCATGATGTACTTCAACGTCTCCGAGTACGTGGTCACCGGGTACAAGATGGCGGGGGAAACGTCCTTCCACTTCGTGCAGCTCATGGTCCGGGAGTACGCGCCCTTCTTCTGGCTGTACACCATCGGCGGCATGGTGCTGCCCGGCCTCATCATCCTGTTCCCCAAGACCCGCACCTTCACCGGCGTGCTGGTGGCTGCCGGTCTGGTGCTGGTGGGCATGTGGATGGAGCGGTTCATCATCGTGGTGGCTGGCCTGCGGGTGCCGCTGATGCCCTATGACCCCTCGTGGTACGTGCCGACCTGGGTGGAGTGGTCCATCATGGCGGGGGCCTTCGCCATGTTTGGCCTGGTCATCGCGGTCTTCTCCAAGCTGTTCCCGGTCATCTCCATCTGGGAGGTGGCCGAGCAGTATGAGGAACACGAGGTGAAGGAGGCGCCCGCCCTGGGGCGGAGCCTCCCGGCCACCGGCTCGCTGCGGATGGAGCCAACGTCCGAGCCGCCCGCTGAGGGCGCAGACCACGGCCCAGGAGGGACACGATGAGGATGCATAACGTCAGGCGGGCACTGCTCGTCCTGCTGCCCTTGCTGCTCCTGCTGGCCACCGGGAGGGCGGCGCTGGCCGCCGACCCAGCAGACTTGCAACTCCAGGCCCCCCAGGAGGCAACGTTGGGGGAGCAGGTGACGGTCACGGCGGTGCTGCGCGACGCCAGCGGTACGCCCATCGTCGGCGCCCCGGTCATCCTGTGGAGTCCGGCGCAGTTCCTGAGCACGGGGGGCGCTGTGCAGTTGGGGAAGGTGGCCACCAACGCCCGGGGGGAGGCCACCTTCCGTTACGAGGCGCGGACCGAGGAGTCGGTGGTGCTCAACGCCTCCTTCAGCGGGGACAGTCGCTACTCCGCTGCCCAGGCCTCGGCGCAGATGGCGGTGCAGGGCTCGGCGCAGCTCTATCAGTCCAGCGCGGGGGTGCGGGTGCCCGGCGTCAGCGTCTGGCTCCTGGTGGGACTCCTGGGTGGAGTCTGGGGGACCTATTTGGCGGTGATGGTGCTCCTCACCCTTATTGCCAGGGAGGGGGCCAAGGCCCCCTCCAGAGCGGGAGGCCAGCATGGATAGGTTCCTGGTGCCACGGTTGGGCATTGCGGCGGTGTTGGGCCTGGCCACGCTGCTGATTGGGGTCATTGTCCTCCGCGGTCCTGATACCCACGGCAACCTCTGGGGTGGCATCAAGGCTGGCTACGCTCGCACGGAGGTGGCTACCCTGGGCGGCAAGGCGACGGGGGAGCACGCGACGGCCAAGGTAGCCTTCGCCATGCCCAGCGTGTCCCTGCGTGCCGCGACCCCCATGGACCCCGGCCGCGCCATCTACCTGGGACGGGGCTGTGGCACCTGTCACGGAGTGGACGCCCGGGGTGGGGCGGTGGGGCCATCGGTGGCCGGCGCCAAGCTGGACACGTTGGAGCACATGGTGCGGGATGGCCCCGGCGGCATGCCCACCTACACCGAAGCCCAGCTCAACAAGGCTGACCTGGAGAAGCTGGCTACGTACCTCCAGGGGCTCACGGTAGTCAAGCCCAGCCCGGCGGAGATAGCGGCGATACAGAACCTGTCCTGGGACCCTTCCGTGCCACCCAGCGCTCTTCTGCAAGGCAAGGCCGCCATCCGCAGGTCCTGCGGCGCCTGCCACGCGCAGCCTGGTAGAGAGGATATCCGAGCCGCCTTTCCCGGCGATTACGATGCAACATCCCTGGTAGCAGCAATGGTCCGGACGACAAATCTGAACCTACAAGATGCCAGGTCCATCGCCTACTACATGATGGCGGTGCTTCACGATGCTGACCCGGTCAACGCGTCGTAGAGCCTGTAGAAGCTTGAGGGTGACATCGGCTAGCAATGGCTATTTTTAGGGATGTTTGTAGGGGAGCGTTCTGGTAGCCTTAGTGCCATTCTTGGGTCGAGGACTGACCGGGCACAGTCCCTTTTTGGATACGGCCCGGCCGCGTAACAGGGGAAATACGGCGACAACGTGCGCCGATAGCAGTAGTAGTAAAGGAGGCATCATGGTACGTACGGTCATCAGGTTGGGGGCGCTGTTGGGGGTCCTGGTGGTCGCACTTGGACTATGGGTCGCATGCGGGGGCGTGTCGCAGAAGGACCTCGATGCAGCCAACGCACAAGTCGCCGCCAAGGAGCAGGAGGTCGCCAAGCTGCGGCAGGACCTCCAGGCCGCGCAAGCTGCCGGGCAGGGGACCGCTGCGCTCCAGCAGCAGCTTGACGCCAAGAACAAGGAGATCGAAGACCTCAAAAAGAGTGCTGCGAACCTACAAGGGATAACGCCGCTGGTTTACACCAAGGAGCAGCCAACCCCTACGCCAAGGCCTACAGCAACACCTCGTCCTCCTGGATTCGTAGCACCAACCCCCGTCCCCCCCGATGATGTCACAGTCAACACCGTCTTCCCGTATACCTTCTACGTTGAGACGCTCACCGGGCATCAGGTCTCAGGGTTCGCCCAGTACCCCTCCTGCGTGCCCAACACCCAGTTCCGTCGAGGGGCTCACATTGTGTGGAGGTTCGAGGTATTCGACACCTCCACAGGGAAGCGGCTCACCAGCCTGGACAGCCCCACTGTCAAACTGGTGCTGGAAAACGGGCAGGAGGTCCCGGCGCGGTTCGCCCGCAAGGCCGGAACCGGCCCCTGGACGTGGGTCGCAGCCTGGGACCCCCCGATGGACTACCCGCTGGGCCCACTGGACTACACCATTCAGGTCCAGAGCAAAGATGGTAGTCGGAAAGGCGCCTTTGATCCCAAACTCGTGGACTTGACGAACCCTCCCCCTGGTATAGACCAGCGGGTACAGATTCTGGAGTAACAAAGCCGGGTGTGCTTTGCGGGGAAGCTTTACGATGGGCGGGGCCGCCAGCCCCGCCCATCGTAAAGGTCTGATAGGCCTGATATGGAGCAACGATGGGGTTTCAGAAAGGGACAAGGAGGCGGCGGATGAGCATCTCCCGAGTTTGCGTACGGTCGGTTTCGTTGGGGCTGGTTTCATTGGCTATTGCGCTGGTGACTCTTGCAGCGGCGTGTGGTGGGGAAGGGCAACAGCCGCCACCGGCCCCGACACAGCCCCAGTCCGCTGCCACGCCGACGTCACAGCCTGCGCAGGCGAATGAGCCAACCAAGGTGCCCCTGAAGCTGCTCAAGACTCAGCCAGAGGGGGGCTTTGTAGGCACCAGCTTTACCATCACTGGCGAGGGGCTGCCCGCCAATAAGACGGCAGAGCTAGTCTGGACCACCTGGAATGGGTCCTTCGACACCAATGTCATGGCAGAGACCATCGAATTCGGTGGACTGCGTTATGACGATGCGCGTCTCCCCATAGGTAAGGCAACAACTGATGCCCAGGGAGGACTCAAGGTTGACCTGACGGCGCCCACGGACTATGGTGGCGCGCACAGCATCTACGTGGTGATGGATGGACAGGATATTGCCAAGGGGGGCTTCCAGGTCCGTCGGTCAATCTCGGTCAGCCCCGCGGAGGGCCCTGTGGGGACCCCAATCACTATCACCGTGACCGGCCTGGGAAGGCCGCCAGTCGAGCACGCCCTCGCGGTTCGCTACGACAACCAGTACACAGGCTCCCTCGCTGGCGTAACCACCCGCGGAGTGGCCAAAGCCTATATCCGCGCTGTTGGCTCGCTAGGTCTCCACACCGTCGAGCTCAGCGGCGCTGGCAACCATGGCGCAGGGTACCTGAACAACCAGCAGTCCCCGTATGCGGCTTTCTTCCCGAAGGACGGGGCTTTTCGGTTCACCTTCAAGGTGACAGGGGACGGTGGAGCACCGCCTTCGAAAGTGGAGCTGCCGGATGCCCGTCTTGTGGCGCAACTGGCTGATGACGCGCCACGGACCACTGCTGCCAAGACTACGTCCCGCGTAGGGGTCTCGGCTTCGTTGGAGTCCTTGCGCGGGCCTATCCTCTCTCCTTTGACTGTGACCGCTCGGGGACTCCGCCCGGGGGCGGAGGTCGGGATGGTCTGGCTGACCGCCAAGGGCAACCGCGTGACGGCCGCCGGCTGGGAACTGATCGAAACTCCGTTGGGGACTGCCATACCCAACGGTGACGGCACACTCCGCGCCGACATCAAGGTGCCGGATGGCCTTGGGGGGTGGCACACCGTTGCGCTGGTCCAGGACGGGACCCGTATGGCCGAGCTTCCCTTCTATGTTCAGCCCAGCCTGGTGGGCGTCACACCCACGCGGGTAAAAGCGGGGGAGAAGTTCAGCGTTCAGCTCAAGGGCATTGGCTGGACGGAGTTGGACAACACCGTTGCGGTAACCTACGACAATGCCTACATGGGGTACGCCTGCGGCTTCAACAGCAATGGCGATATCACCCTGCAACTCACCGCCGTGGGCGCTCCCGGCACCCACCTGATCGACATCTACCCCACCACCTTCCAGGGCAAGGCCACGGGGCGTTGGCCGTTCCAGATGCCCCAGCTTAACGCGCTGGAGGACCACCCTGGTTTGGGCCTGGGGTATAGCTTACCTGTGTTCAGACTCGCCATAGAGGTAGTGGAGTAGGTCTCTCAGCCGCAGAGCAGCGGGCAAGCGTTGGGCGCGACAGCACAGGCCGTCGCGCCCAACGCTTTTCTGTCCGAACTACATCATTCAGTAGTGTTGTTGCCTGGGACTGTGGGTCTATGAGGGCCTCGAGCACGTGGCCCGGGCCCTCATAGACCTGAACGGCATGTTGCGCCAGCGGAAGGGTAGTGCAGGACCACGCTCTTACCACGTGTTTCTACTTACTCCCACAAGGAGTTGTCTCCTACTCCCAAACACGTATCCCCTCGCATGTGGGATGAAACATGCTGGTCCATACTTAGTGCGAAGTGGAGAGTTATCACCAACAAGCCCTGGCAGGTACACCTACCGAGGATGGGGGGCCTTGTGGGCGAACACAAAGGAGTGAACTCATGAGACGGTCAATGCATTCTGCCTGGAAATGGTCGTTGCTGGGGCTTTGCCTGGCTGCCATAGGCTTGTTGGGATTGATAACGGCGTGTGAGGGCCAGTCTACCGCGACCCCTACGACCCCAGCTAAGGTGGCGGACACGCCCACCTCTGTCCCGCCGGCACCGACGTCCACTACTGCACCCGCCCCCACGCCAACCCCTGTGCCGTTGACACCCCTCAAGGTGGACCCGGTGCAGGGCTTTGTGGGGGACAAGTTCGCCATTGCCGCCGAGGGGCTGCCTCCGGGCAAGAATGTTGAGTTCCAGTGGGACGGGTGGGAAGCCGCCTACGTGACGCAGGTTATCCCGGACAACGTGCAGTACATCGAGCGCACGTACTCCAAGAAGCGAGTCCCCCTGGGCCGTGCAGTGTCGGATGCCCAGGGACGGGTGAGTGTCAGCTTTGCTGCACCTGAGGACCATGGCGAGGCCCACGATATCTACGCCGTGGTAGACGGCAAAGACGCGGCCAAGGGGGGGTTCCGCATCAAGCGGAGTGTGGAGGTCTCGTCCACCAAGGGCGCCGTGGGGGACCTCATCACCATCACCGTCAAGGGCATGGCCACATCCTACTACCAGAGCACCATGTCCGTCACGTGGGACAATCGCTACACGGGTTTCATCTCCGCGGTCACCACCAAGGGGACCGGCACCGCGCAGATCCGGGCGGCGGGACCGCCAGGCGACCACATCATCCAGGTCTATTCCGCCAGCCAGGCCACACCGTACCTAAACTCCCATGACAATGCCCGGAACTGGTACATCTTCAGCCACCTTCCAGACCAGTTTGTGTATACCGTCACCGAAGACAGGGGCGCGCCGCCGGTGGCCATTCAGTGGCCCGATGATAGCCGCGTGGCCACGGTGACCCTTGACACCCCAACGACCACGGCAGGCAGCCCCAATCGCTCATCCCTTATTCCTTCGGTGGTGCAGCCTGCATCTGGACCCGTCTTCTCCAAGGCTACGGTGCGCAGCAGCGGTCTTCCGGCCAACACGGACGTGGACCTGGTCTTCGTCACGGCCCGCGGCAACCGCACCAGTGGCAGCGGATGGGTCCTGGATGTGCTGCCGCTGGGGAAGGCCAAGACGGGGGGCAACGGCTCGCTAGAGGCGGCCTTCGAGGTCCCCGATGACCTGGGTGGCTGGCATACCGTAAGGGTCATGGCAGGCGAGAAGCTGCTGAGCGAGACCCCCTTCTACATGGAGCCCAGCCTTGTGCAGGTCACACCGAGGAAGGTCAAAGCAGGCGAGCGGATCACCGTCCAGTTGAAGGGCATTGGCTGGACCGAGTTGGACAATGGCATAGCCGTCACTTATGACAACAGCTACATCGGCTACGCCTGCGGCTTCTCCAGCAACGGCACTGTCAACATCTACATCCCCGCGACAGGTGGCAAGGGGACGCACCTCATAGATATCTACCCGATGGTCTACGAGGGACATCCCAACAAGCAGGTCTTCAACTTCCAGGTCCCGCAGCTCACGGCCCTCCAGGACCACCCGGGCCTGTCCATCGGCTACCACTTGCCCATCTTCCGGGTCGCCGTCGAGGTCGAGTAGGAGTCCCCAGAAAGGAAGAGGAAAGCGATGCAGATGACTGGCAGGCAGCCATCCAAGGCAGGTGCAGACTCGAAGCACCAACAAGGGGCCTGGGCCTTGGGCTTGCTGGCGGCTATCGCTGGCCTGATGATGGTGGCAGTCATGGGGTGCACAGGGGCTGCAGTGTCCCAGGCAGAGCAAGGGGGTCCCACGGCAGAGGAGGAGGCCACGCCGGCATCCACCCCTGAGCCCGCTCCTGTTGCCGCTGCGCCAGCCAGCCAAGAGGCCAAGTTCTTCTGCTACGTGGAGACCCTCACGGCCGACCGGCCGAGCATCTACGGGTTCATGGCCCCTCGTGGTTGCGCGCCCAGCGGCGTGTTCAAGCGAGGCGAGCGCATGGTCTGGCGGTTTGTGGTCCTCGACGTGGCCACCGGGAAAGAGGTGACCAGCGAAGAAGCCGACAGCGTCGTCCTCAAGCTGCCCTTCCTGGTGGAAGAAAAGGCCATATTCAAGCAACGCGGTGATGGCCGTGTCCCCGGCGCCCCCTGGACGTGGGAAGTGTGCTGGGACGTCCCGCTGGACTACCCCGTAGGCACCCTCGATTACACCATCCTCATCGCCCTCAAAGACGGCCGCCAGGGCGAGTGGAAGCCGCCAGCCCTTGTGGACCCGAGCCGCGGCATTGACAGCCGCCCTCAGATTATTGGTTCGATAAACGATGCGTAGGAAGGCCCCATAGGGCCTTGGCAGGCACGGTGCGGGGAGCGCGAGGTCTCTGTGCTACGACTGACGCGAGGAAGACGGAGGCTCGTGCTCCCCGGCTTGTTATGTAGCGCTCACAGTGCATGCAGAGGCGGCGAAGCAGACCTCCCCAGAGGACCGGGTGAGCGACGCCGTCCTTCTTCAACCAACTTCCGAGAGTAGAGTTACGAGGTCTTGGAAAAGGAAAGCAGCGGTGGCTCAGATGCATTACTCCGCTAGGAGTCCGTCTTATCGGTTGTGGGTCCTGCCCTTGGCCCTGGGTCTGCTGGGGCTGCTTGTGGCATGCAGCGGGGAGCCGCAGAAGGGGCCGCAAGCTCAATCCCCTGCGACTACCCCCACCCAGCAGGGCGCAGTGCAGGACCCGGCGCCCGTTGCCTTGAAGCTGCTGAAGGTGGAGCCTGTCCAGGGTTACATACGTGAGCCACTTACCGTCACGGGCGAGGGGTTGCCGCCAGGGAAAACGGTCCAGTTCGAATGGGGGACTCACAAAGGCACCTACGCGACTGAGGTCAGTCGGAAGACCATCAGATTCCTCGAGCGCAGCTTTGTAGAGAAGCGAGTCCCGCTCGGTAAAGCAGTGGCCGATGCCCAGGGCCGGGTGACGGCCACCTTCGCTACCCCAGAAGACTACGGGGAGGCACATGATATCTACGCCGTGGTGGGCGGCCAGGACGTAGCCATCGGGGAGTTCAGGGTCCTCCGCAGTGCGACCATGTGGCCCACCGAGGGCCCGATAGGTACCCCCATCACCATCACGGTGACGGGCATGGGCTGGGAGCCTTCTGAAAACACGATGGCGGTACTCTACGACAACAAGTACACGGGCCTCGTTACAGCGGTCACGACCAGGGGCACCGCCGTTGTTCGGGTCCGCGCCGCCGGGCCCGATGGCCTGCACACCATCCAGCTAGCTGGCGCCATCTCCGGCACCCCATCCCTTGGTCTTCAACAGTCGCCGGCAAGCCATATCGCTATGGACCATAGCTGGACCTTTGAGGTGACGAAAGACGCCGGTGCCCCGCCGAACACCTTGGACTGGCCATCTGGCAGCCGGGTGTCCACGCTCAGCGACGCCATCCCCAAGGTCATGGTGGGAGGTGTGCCTGCGGCCCAAGGCTCCAAGGCAGGGCTTGAGGCCCCCTATGGCCCCGTCCTCTCCCAGACTACGCTGTGGGCCAGGGGCCTGCCTCCGAACGATGAGGTGGAGCTGGTCTGGGTAACGCCCAGGAGCAAGCGTGTCGGCTCCAACGGCCGTAGCGAGACGGAGACCCCGCTCAGGAAGGCCACCACGGATGCTGATGGCTCTCTCAGGGCTACCATCCAGGTGCCCGATACCCTGGGTGGTTGGCATGTGGTGAAGGCGGTGAGTGGGGACAAGGTGTTGGTTGAGGCCCCCTTCTTCGTGCAGCAGAGCCTGGTGGATGTCAGCCCCAGGCGTGTGAAGGCGGGGCAGACCTTTACGGTGCAGCTCAAGGGGGTTGGCTGGACCGATTTGGATAACGCGGTAGCCATCACGTACGATAACGCCTACGTTGGCTACGCTTGCGGCCTTAGTTGCAGCGGCGATATCACCGTTGACCTGGTGGCTACGGGAGGCCCGGGGACTCACCTTATTGACCTGTACCCGACGGTCTCTCGGGCAAAGGGCAACTACCCGCCTGAAGACTGGAGCTTCCAGTTGCCATTTCTCACTGCGCTTCAGGACCACCCAGGCCAGGCGCTGGGGTACGAGCTGCCCATCTTCCGCTTGGCCATTGAGGTAGTCCAGTAGGACTCGTCACGGAGTTGACTTCAAGGATGGCGAGGATGGGCCGCCGCGGCGAGTGGAGGCCACCAGCACTGGTGGACCTGGGGCGTGGCATAGACAGCCGCGCCCCGATCATCCCGTAGCGAGGGACTTCAGGAGGGCGTGCTGCATGAGAGACCTGGCAGGGGTTGCGCAGCGGTGGTTCAGTGGGATGACGTGTGGCGTCGTTCTCCTCGTGCTCTTTGCCCTCGTGCTGACGGGGTGTGGTGGGGCGCCGCAACCAACAGCTTCACCGCAACCGCTGTCGTCTCCACCACCAGTACCAACATCGTCACCCACGCCAACGCCCTTCATACTGAAGTTGTTGAGGGTTGAGCCGGTCACGGGCTACGTAGGTGACCCTTTCACGGTCAAGGGCGAGGGGCTGCCGCCAGGAAAAGAGCTTGACGTACAGTGGGTGACCTGGGACGGCAGCTACACTACTCAGGCGACACCAGAAGGCGACGTCCTCTTCTTGGAGCGTCTATACACCCAGCGGCGCATGTCGCTGGGCCATGTGGTGCCGGACGCCCAGGGCCGGGTCGTCGTTTCCTTGACCGTCCCTGAGGACTACGGCGAGGTACATGACATCTACCTTGTGCTGGACGGTCAGGACGTCGGCAAGGGAGGGTTCCGCATCTTCCGTAGGGCCATCATTGCTCCCAGTGAGGGCCCGGTAGGCACGCCTATCACTATTACCATCACGGGCCTGGGGTGGCGGCCATTCGAGAGCACGATGGCCGTACGCTACGATAACAAGTACACCGGCTTCGTATCTGCGGTGACCACCAGGGGCACCGCCACCGCTCAGATTCGCGCCGCCGGCCCCGTGGGCCAACGCACCATTCAAATCACAGCCGCCAGCCCCGGCGTCCCATTCCTCAACAACCAGCAGTCGGGCACAGCCTACATCCCCAATATGGACCTGCAGGCGACGTTCACTGTCACCCGTGACGCCGGGCCTCCGCCACCCAGCCTCCAGTGGCCCGACCCCAGCCGCGTCGCCTTGCTGAGCGGCGGTGCTGTGCCCAAGACAGCAGCGCTGCCGGGCGTCACGGCGTCGCTGGAGCCCTCCGCAGGCCCCACCATGACGACTACCACTCTGCGGGCGGGCGGTCTAGCTCCCAACGCCAATGTAGAGCTACTCTGGGCCATAGG
This sequence comes from Chloroflexota bacterium, assembly GCA_016210325.1. Taxonomy (GTDB): domain Bacteria; phylum Chloroflexota; class Dehalococcoidia; order Lucifugimonadales; family HRBIN23; genus JACQUK01. The sequence continues at coordinate 28,679 of JACQUK010000012.1, read as the reverse complement.
CCCGAAGAGCGAAGCCCAAGTGGTCCTGCCTGAGGCGCTTGTCCTGACGGCCACCACAGCTCAAGATGGTTCGCTGCGTGCGCCGTTCCAGGTCACCAGCGACCGGGGCGGCTGGCAGTGGGTATGGGTAGTCCAAGACGAGAAGGTGCTGGCCTCGGTCCCCTTCTACGTAGAGCGGAATCTGGTGGGTGTCACACCCCTGCGCGTGAAGGCCGGGGAGAAGTTCACTGTGCAGCTCAAGGGCGGCGGTTGGACGGAGCTCGACAAGGGCGTTGCCGTCACGTATGACAACGCCTACATTGGTTACGCCTGCTCCGTCACCAGCGCCGGGGACATCACCATCGAGTTGGTCGCCACGGGGACACCCGGCACCCACCTGGTTGACCTCTATCCCATGGTCTACCGCCACAGTGGCCCCCACCCAGCCGAGTTCTGGAACTTCGAGATTCCCCAGCTTACTGCCCTTCAGGACCACCCTGGCCTGGCCCTGGGCTACAGGCTGCCTATCTTCCGGCTGGCAATAGAAGTGGTGGAATAGCCTCCTCCTTGCCCCAGAGCAATGGGCAAGCGTGGAGTGACAGCATGAGCCGTCACCCCACGCTTTTCTGTGCGCTGCTCTCGAGCGGAGGCCGTAGATAGAAACAGCGGCAACACGTTGCCCGGCGCCTTGACACCTGCGCACAAAAGGCGTAAGAAGGTGTCGGCCGGAGCCTACTAGTGATACCCACCTGGCCCGCTATCGTCTGACCTACGAAGGGGGGAGCATGTTGTACGAGGCGGAAAGCGGCAACATTCAGATGGCCATCACCGGCGACTCCCTGATCACCCGCAGCATGGCCATGTTCCGTGAGGAGCGGTTCCTGAAGCTGGTGGAACTGCTGCGCGGCGCGGATGTGGCCTTCACCAACGCCGAGATGCTGTTCCACAACTACGAGGCCCCGCCTTCGCCGCTACCTGGTGGCACCTACATGCGCGCCGACCCCAGAGTCATCAAGGAGCTCCAGTGGCTCGGTATCGGCGTGGTGGGCTGCGCCAACAACCATTCCTATGACTATGGTGAGCAGGGGGTCCTGGCCAACATTCGCTACCTGGACCAGGCGGGCTTGCCCCATGCTGGCACCGGCCGCAACCTGGCTGAGGCCCGCGCCCCAGCCTACGTGGACACACCCAGGGGCCGTGTTGCCCTCATCTCCGCCACCACCTCCGGCACTCAATGGATGCTGGCCGCCGACCAGTGGCGGGACGGCCTTGGCCGCCCCGGTGCGAACCTGATTCGCTACACCACTGAGTACACGGTGGACCGCCCGGCTTTCGACGCTCTCCGCCGCATGAGCGAAAAGATGGGGTTCGAGACACTCAAGAAGCGGATGCACGCCAGGCACGAAGGGGAGACCATTCCAAACGACACTGAAACCCGGCTTTTCCTCCCGGCGTTGCAGGATCAGTACCAGTACCCTATCCCCAGCGGCGCCACGTTTGTCCTGGGGGAGAGCTTTGCCAGCCGCACAGTGCCCAACCTGGCAGACATCGAGGGGAACCTTCAGCGCATCAGAGATGCACGGCGCCAGGCCGACTGGGTCATCGTTACCCTGCACAACCATGAGCAAGGGGCGACGGCCGACGAACCGCCGGACGTGGCCATCCACTTCGCCAGGGCTGCCATAGACGCCGGCGCCGACGTTTTCGCCGGCCACGGCCCCCACCGCGACCGGGGGATTGAGATATACAAAGGCAAGCCCATCTTCTACAGCCTGGGCCACTTGATTCTTCAGAATGACACGGTGGCCCTGATGCCCAGAGAGAACATGGGCCGTGCTGGCCTGGGGTGGGAGGCGACTCCTGCTGACTGGTTCGACCACCGCTCCGGAAGGGAGCTGGAGGGCGAGTGGCTAGGCATGTCTGCGGAGCCCTACCGCTGGCGCAACGCCGTCGCCATGGTCACCTTCGAGGCCCGGAAGCTCAAGGAGGTCCGACTCCACCCAATAGACCTAGGCTTCAAACGCCCACGCGCCCAGCGTGGGCGACCCCTGCTGGCCCAGGGGGAGGTAGCGCAGGAGGTCCTGAAGCTCTTCCAGCGTCTCTCCAACCCCTTTGGCACCAACGTGCAAGTCGAGGACGGCGTGGGCGTGGTCCGCGCGGGTTGACCCTTTCGGAGGGCAAAGACAGCGCCTTCGTGGCGCGTCAAGCAAGGGTTATGTAAAGGCGGTGTGAAGCAGAACCCTGCGGGCCAGGTGCTTTCGCGCCCCCTCCGGTAATAGTTAGTGATCCTGATCTTGCACTGTCGTCCTGACGAGTCCCGACGAGTCGGGACGACGAAGAACCTGGAGGGGGGACGGCACCCGGTGCGCGCGGTACCCCACCCCACCGCAGATGCTGAGTCCCGACGGGTCGGGACTCAGCATGACATCCTTTGACTCGCGTGGTCCTGCCACTAGACCCGCGAGGGCATTCCCTGGAGCCCCTTGAGGTACTTGATCTCCCCCAGGTGCCACCAGCCGTGGGCCAGGACGAGCGCCCTGAACGCGACCGCGATGGTCCTGCGCGGGTTTTGGGGGTCGGGGACCTGGTCCAGTTTGCTTTCATCAAGCGTAGTAAGGAACTGCTGGGTATGGTCCATGACTTGTTGGGCATAGGCCAGTGAAGCTGCCAGCGGGACGCGCGCAGGCTTGTCAATCTCCGCTGCCGCGGCGGAATGCCCTGGGCCAAGGAAAGCAGCATCCACGGCCCGCTGCCACTCCTCGGCCCCCCAGATGGGCGGCCGACCCTGGATGCGATGGACGAGAGAATCCTCAGCGCGCAGGTAGTGCAGAAAGGTCCAGCCGATGGGGTTGGCCCCCGGCTGTGGACGCCAGGCCAGGTGCTCCTGGGTGAGGCCCCGCATGTCCTCCAGCAGCACCTGGTGCAGCCCTTGAACAGAGCTGAGGATGAACTCCGTTGCCTTCATAGCTACCTCCGGGGGCTGCCGCAGAGCTCTGCCACAATCTCTTTGGCAGACCGCACCTTTTCCAGGCTGTCAACGAGCAACATGGTTTTTGCCGCGCGCTCCTTTCCAATAGTCGGCTCGGCGTTGGCGCGGAACTTGTCCCTGACCTGCTCAGGGGTCATGGGCTCATCGAAGTCGCCCAGGGCCGAGTCCTTGCGCATGGTGTAGGTCCGACCGTCGCTGACAGTGATGTGGACGATGGCGGCGTAGCGCCGCGGCCACAGGGCGTCCATATCGAAGTTCTGCTGCACCACGACTTTTTTGGCGTGCTCCAGCACGGCCGGGTCGTCCAGCCGTTCCTCCGCCATCTCCGTGGGCGTCACCCTGCCGTGGACCATGGCGCACCCGATGACGAAGGGGATGCTGAACTGGGCGTGCTGTAAGCTGATAGGCCGCCGCGTGTTCAACCGGCTGCCGTTGGCAGACGTTTCCACCAGCACCTGGGTGATCCCCTCCTTGGTCAGCTTGTGTTCCCTGACCAGGTAAAAGAAGGCGTCCAGCGGCGCATGGGTGATGCGGCAGGCCGGGTAGTGCTTGAAGTAGGTCTTCAGGAGCTCCCAACTCTTGCCATCGAATGGGTAGTAGGGGAAGGGGTCGGTGCCGTCGGTCCTGGTGTCCAGGGGGGTGTAGCCACCGGTGAAGCCGAGCTGCGCCTGGAGGGCCGAGGCCATACCGGTGGTGGCGCCCCAGCCAACACTCTCCTTGAGCATGGCGCCTGAACCGGGTGAAACGTGGCCATAGGCGACCGGGAAGGTGGAACCAGCGACGCCCAGCGCCTCAGCGGCATGCTGCTTGTCCAGCCCCAGCAGCTTGGCTGCGCCCGCGGCGGCGGTGAAGGCCCCCGTGGCACCCGTGGTGTGCTGCCCCCCGCGTCGGCACAGCATCAGCCCACAGCGTAACCCCACCTCGTAGGCCACGATGGTGGCTTCCAGCACGCTGCGCCCTGGGCTGCCCTCGCGTTCAGCCAGGGCCAGCACGGGTGGCACTGTCACCGATGCTGGGTGGGGGATGGCGCCGATGTGGCCATCCTCGTAGTCCAGGACTGATGCAGCGGTGGAGTTGGCGAAGGTGGCGGCCACCACCGAACCTTTCCCACCGGTGGCGAAGATAGTCGCCTCCTTGGCCTCGCCTACCTCCTGAGCGAACTCCGCGGCAATGCGTGCGGCCGAGGTCTTGAGGCCAGCCAGCATAACTCCGATGCAGTCGAGGATGTGGAGCTTGGCGGCGGATACCACCTCCAGGGGGAAGTCCTCCAGCCTGCTCTTCACAACAAACTCCGCAGCGCCCTGGGTGCCTGGGGTCATCGCCTGTTTCGAGACCATATCCTCCCTCCGTAGCGGCGTTGGCGGACCAGCCCTCCCTGTATCTGGCCCCACGTCCTGGCGTCCTTCTAGATAGCGCGTGCGACCTTGTGACCTTCGTACACTGCGGCCTCGGCATCCCGAGGCTGCCAGCAGTCCCCAACGGCATGAAGCTCCGGCACCCTGCCCTTGAGTTGCCGGTAGAGGCGGTCGTCCGCCTTGCCTCCCGTCGCCAGCACCACCGTGTCCACCCCCTCGATTGCGCCTGGTGCCAGGGTGATGGTGCTGAAGGTGGTCACGCGGTCCTCACCGATCTCTGCCACGCCGGTGAAGGGGCGACAGAGGACACCTTTCCGCAACAGCCGCTCGTACTGGAGCCGCCAGGCGTTGCGCGGGACGTGCACCCCGACATACGGCAGCCCTGTGACCACCTCCACCTGCCTGCCCTGCTCCGAGAGCAGGTCGGCGACGTCGGTGGCCTGACGCAGTCCCTGCGTGTCTATCACCACCACGTGCTGCCCGGCCTGGACCGAGCCTTCCATCACCTCGTTGACGTGGGCAACGTTCTTGCTGTCGCTCCCAGGGATGTCTGGACGATATGGGGTGGAGCCGGTAGCAATGACCACAGCGTCAGGCTTCTCCGCCAACACTATCTCAGCAGTGGCTTCGGTGCGCAGGCAGACCTCCACACCCAGCTTGGGGAGCTGGGCCTCGAAGAAGCGACGGATTTCGCCAAAGTCATCCCGCTTGGGGACCTTCGCCGCCAGGTTCACCTGTCCCCCTAGCTCGCCAGACCTCTCGAAGAGGACCACTCGGTGCCCTCGCAGGGCCGCCACCCGCGCGGCCTCCATGCCCGCGGGGCCACCCCCAACGACGACAACCTTCTTCTTGGTGCTGGCTAGCGGCAACTCGCCCCATTCCCGCTCCCGCCCGGCCACTGGGTTGTAGATGCAGGTGATGCCGAGGCCGTGGTCCAGGTGCCCTGAGCAGCTCTGGCTGCACGCCATGCAGACGCGGATGTCTTCTAGCCTACCGTCCCTGGCCTTCTGGGGCAGGTACGGGTCAGCGATGAGCTCTCGCACCATCCCCACCAGGTCAAGGCGCCCCTCTTGCAGGAGACCCTCCGCCAGGGCCGGATGGTTGATGCGGCCAATGCCCAGGACGGGAACAGGGCGGGCCAGCTTCCTGACCTCTTCCCTGACCGCTGCGGCCAGGTACACGAACTGGGCCGGCTGGTAGTAGTGAGGTGGCGTCTGCCGGCCGACGCTCAGCAGCTCGGTACCGCCCCCCGTGTGGATGCTCACGTAGTCCAGCATCCCCGTGGCCACCAGGCGAGGCACAATCTGTTTGAGGTCGTCCAGGCTGGTGGTGTAGTCCAGGAAGTCGGCACTGAAGCGCGCCCCCACCATCTTGTCCGGCCCTAGCTGTCGTCGCACGTCGTCCAGGACCTCGTAGGCAAACCGCATCCTGTTCTCCAGGCTGCCCCCGTACTTGTCGGTGCGCCTGTTCATGACGGGGGAGAAGAACTGCGGGATGAGGTTGGCAAAGGCCATCATGATTTCGACCCCGTCCAGGTCACCCAGGGCACAGCGGCGCGCCGCCTGCCCAAAGGCTGTCACCAGCTCCTCCACTTCGGCAGTGTCCAGTTCGTGGACAGGCACCTGGGGGTAGTCCCAGGTGGGGGCCGGGTCCGCCGACGCCGAGACGGCGTAGGTCTCGAACATCTCACCCAACCCCTCGGAGACCCGCTTCCCGAAGTGGTTGAGCTGCTGGAGGATGGGGACACCGTAGGGATGGACGGCAGCGGCGATACGCTGGTACCAGGGAATGACCGAGTCATCGAAGTTGCGGTACGGGAACATCCCCGTGGGGTGGACGCTGATGGTCCCCATGATAATCATGCCCACGCCGCCGCGCGCCCGCTCGCGATAGTAGTACACGTGCCGGTCGGTGGGGTTGCCGTCCCCGTCCTGGTAGCCGGTGTGGTGGCCCGTGTTCACGATACGGTTGCGCAGGGTGTACCTGCCCACCTGGACAGGGCTGAACAACAGAGGGAATTGCTGGGCCACGTGCTCTCCGGTCATGGTCCTCCCTGTTGCAAAGGCACGAGGACTCTGGACAACGTCCTCGTGTCTGCTCAGCAGTCGGATGGCCCCTTACCAGATGGGGGTACTATCCAGGCAGTCAGTGATGCTTTCTTGCGAAGCCGAGTTACGTCAGTCCGCCAGCCACAGCACAGGCAGCATTCGTCGGTGCGCCTCTCATCACCCCACGCAGTTGGCAACCAAGGTGGCGATACTGTGGCATTCCCTGCGCGGGTTGTCAAGGACATGTATGATACTGCTGTCAGCCTCAGGCTGTTTCCTCGCTCCATCCACTCCACTATCACACCCGCCGTTTTCCGTCGCCGGTGTCAGTTTGCATAGCAATGGCGCCTACTGGTCAACGGCCACAAGGTGGAATCAGGCATTTGACTGGTACCCAGGGATGTGTTAGACCATAGCCGCTCTAAGAACGCCAAAGGGAGGCAGAGAGGCAAAGCCAGCTCAGAGTATGGCGATTAGACCCGCTGCCAAGAGTAGACCTGTCCTGCGAATAGCGTAGCATCAACAACACCTTTCGTCACAGGCTACGCAAAGAAGGGAGGTGACGCGAGAGCAAGGCCTGGCCCGCTTGGCGAACGCGGTCCATGAACAAGGGACCGCCTCGCGCGCCCTAGCCACCACCAGGACCCCTAAGTTGCGAAGGATGGGAAAATCACGTTGGAGAGTGCAATGCACCGTGTTATGTTAGGTGCCGGACTTCTTCTGGCACTCGTTCTCTTGGTCTCCGTCGCGTGTCGTGCAGCGGCACCGACCGCCACCCCAACTAGCCCAGCAGCCACGCCCACCCCCACCAGGGCACCGGCGACGCCAACCGCCACCACCGCCGTGACCCAACCCACTGCTACGCCCACCACGGCGGCAGCGCAACCCACGCCCACGGCTACGGCTGTGGCCGCGCCGACCCAGGCCCCTACTGGGCAGGGGACGCCTCTGGACACGCTGGTGGCCCAGGCCAAGGCGCGCGGCGACGGCGCCATGAACCCATGGGTGCTAGAGCAGATTACCAAACGTAACATTCCTGGCCGCAGGCCCCCGCTGCCCACTACCTCGCCCAAGTATGGGGGCAACGGCGGTGGCGGTGGCTACCCCTCAATCCAGGCATACTACGAAGTGCAAAGCCTTGACCCCTTTACCTCCTTCATCATCTCCAACCCAGCCATCAACGACAAGCTGCTGGACATTGCCGTAGGCCCTGCCTACAGCCCCACCACTGCGGCAGTGAACCCATTGGCTGCCCAGTCCTGGGAGTACAAGGACAACACTACCCTGGTCCTGCACCTGACCAAGACGGCCAAGTTCCACAACAAGCCACCGGTCAACGGGCGGCCAGTGACGGCTGCGGACTGGGTGTGGAGCTTCGAAAAGATGCGGGCGTCCCCAGGTGTGGCATCCATCGCCGCTCGCTTCGAGCCGGTAGAGTCCTTCAAGGCCCTGGACGACTACACCATTGAGATAAAGACCAAGCGCCCCTATGCTGCCCTGCTGCTCCAGATGGGATCCTACGGCTTCGGTGTCATGCCCAAGGAGATCTATGACGGCGGCAAGAGCCCGGCCACTGAAGCAGAGCTCGTGGGCAGCGGGCCGTGGATGGTCGAGAAGTTCGTCCCGGGCAGCGAGGTCCGCTTCAAGAAGAACCCTGACTGGTGGGGCTACTGGAGCGGCGTCAAGGATAACAAGGTCGTAGACACGCCCAACCAGTACAAGCTCCCGTTCATGGACGGGGTAACCTGGCTCCAGCTTCTGGACGAGGCGGCCATGGACGCCGGCTTCCGCTCCCAGAAGATTGATATGATGGGATGGCAGCGCTCCATCCGCAAGCCCCGCTACGAGAGCATCTCCAAGACCAACCCCGACGCCACCTGGACCATCTTCCTGGAGATCAGCAACCGCCGTCCCTGGGTATTCCGGGTGGACGAGCCGCCCTTTGACAACATCAAGCTGCGGCAGGCGGTCTCGGCCGCCCTGGACCAGGATGGCATGTGCAGCGGACCCCAGGCCGGCTGGTGTGTACCCGGCGAATACATCTACGCCGGGGCCGGCGAGTGGTTCCTGCCCAACTCCGAGTACGGTGAGGGAGCCAAGTACAGCTCCTACGACAAGGAGCTGGCCAAGAAGCTGCTGGCCGAGGCCGGCTACAAGCCCGGTGAGCTGACCATCAACTTCGAGACGGCGCCCTGGGTGCCCTACACCATCGCCGAGGGTGAGCTGTTCGCCGCCAACCTGAAGGACGTGGGCATCAACGTCAAGATTCAGTCCCGGGACACCAACGCTCACATCAGCCTGCTGTATGCCGGCAACTGGCATGGCGTCATGCAGAGCTTTTACAGCGGCGGTGGTGACCCCGACCAGTGGCTACGCGATGCCTACCACTCCAAAGCCAACGGTGGGCGGGTGCTGCACGTGAACGATGCCAAGTTGGACGCTATGCTGGACGCCATGTCCGGCGAGATTGACCACTGGACGCGGGTGAAAGACGTGTACGAGATCATCCGCTACATGGCGGTGCAGCGCTACGCCACCTACGCCTCTGGCGCCTTTGTGTTCCCCTATGTGGCCCAGCCCTATGTGAAGAACCAGATGTTCAGCGCGCAGCAAGTGGGCTGGGGCTGGAGCTTAGCTCGCGCCTGGATTGACCGGGAGAACCCCAACGTGGGCTTCCAGTCACTCTAGAGCGTTCCACCGCTAAGACCTGCTGGCAAGCATACGCAGGGGCGGCCGGCGTCAGCCAAGGCCGCCCCTGCGTGTTCTCTTGCCTGCTGCAAGGAAGAACCTGATAGACTGTGGGCGCCCCGGGGCTAACTCGGCAGGCAAAGGAGGGGCACATGTCCATCAAGAGAGCTGACGTCATCGTCATCGGAGCCGGACTCGTTGGGAGCAGCGCGGCCTACTTTCTCAGCAAGGAGGGGTTGAAGGTCGTCGTCCTGGAGAAGAACGCGGTGGGCAGCGGCACGTCCGGCCATGCGCCGGCCAGCCTTGGGCTATCACTCCACTACACCGAACCGCCGGTGCTGGGGGAGATGTCACGCTGGGGTTCGCAGCAGACCATGGAGCTGGCCCCAGCCGTTGCCCAGGAGACCGGGATTGACGTCCACTTCAAGATGCACCCCTACTTCATCCTGGCCTTCTCCCCCCAGGCCTGGCAGGAAATCCGCCGTCTTGCACCCCTTCAGAACCTGGACTACGAGCTTTTGACGCCAGCGGAGTGCTACCAGCGGGAGCCACAGCTCAACCGGGAGGTGGAGGTCTACGGGGCGCTGTGGGTGCACTGGGCCGCCAGGGTGGACGCATATCGCCTGAACCTCGCCTTGGCCCGCGCTGCCGAGCAGCAAGGCGCCCAGTTCCTCACGCGCACAGTGACAGCTCTTGTGAAGGAAGGTGGCAAAGTAGCCGGAGTGCTCACCAGCAATGGTGAGCCCATTCTGAGCGACAAGGTGGTGCTGGCAATGGGGGTGTGGACGCCAGACGCGGCCAAGTGGCTGGGCATCCCGCTCCCGGTCCACGCCATCAAGGGGGAGCAGCTCTTGCTGGAGTACGACGGCCCCCCAATCCTCGATGCTCACTGGCATGGTTGGGGCATCTCCAGTCCTCCCATGAGCCACCTCCTCATCACGCGACGAGGCAACTCGTACGTCCTTGGCACCACCGGAGGGCCTTCCAACGAGACCTATGTGTTCGACAACACCACAAGGCCGGAAGCGGAGCATGCTATCATTAGCTTCGCCACACGCCTGCTGCCTTGCTTGAAGGCTGCAACGGTGGCTGGACGTTTGACCGGCCCTCAGCCCATACCCGATGACGGCCTTCCCATCCTGGGCCCTGTGCCGGATTTGGACGGCGTTTACGTGATAGCAGGGAACCCGGGGGTGCAGTGCTGCGCCTCATGGGGCAAGCTGGCGCGAGACTTGGTGATTGGGCGGCCGCTGGCCTACTCGCTGAAGCCGTTCCTGCCGGAACGGTTCACCAAGCCGGTCCAGGCCAAGCATGGTCTCCTGGCCGTGGGCAGGGGGAGGCTGTGAGGGACGACAACGCGAGCAGGTAAGTGTCAACCAAAGCTGATGACCCCGTTGTCGCGCAGGCGGAGCACCTCATCCTCGGTGTAGCCCAGAGCCAGCAGGACCTCCCTGGTGTGCTGCCCCAGCGTGGGGGCTGGAGCAGGCGGCTGCTTGGCTACGCCGTGAATGGTCCACGGCGGCCCCAAGATAGGTAGCTTGCTACCCCGGGAGCGCTGCATTTCCTGGACGATGCCCAGCGCCTTCACCTGCGGGTCAGCCAGAAGGGAGCTGTAGTCGTTCACCGGAGCTGCCTCGCCCTGGTACTTCCGGACCAGCGCCACCACCTCGTCCGCCGTTCTGTCCCTGAACGCTTCTTCCCAAATCGGCTTCAACTCATTTGCGTAGCGGCCCATTCCCACCGCGTCTCGGCCCCCTTCGTCGAAACGCGGGTCCGCCAGCACATGGGTCAGCCCCAACTCGGTCAGCAGGTTTACCCAGGCCAGCTCGTCTCCGCGCCGCAGGTTGAAGTAGACGGGCCGGTCCTTGGTATGGTACCCGTGGTCGCGGGGTCTTGTGTACGTCTCGCACAGGAACCCGTCCCAACTGTCGGGGTCCGACAAGGCGCTCCACAGGTAGCCCCGAAGGTGGAGAAGGGTACCCAGCATGCTCACGTTGATCTGCTGGCCTTCCCCCGTCCGCGCGCGGTGGTACAGGGCGGCCAGGACTGCGTTGAAAGCAAGCACAGCGGTGTTGACGTTGGCCAGGTCCGCTCCCGCGCGCTCTGGCGAGTCTCCTATGGCTCCCAGCGAGCCCCAGTAGTTAGCCATCGCCTGTACCACCAGCTCGCTGCCTGGCGCGTCTCGAAGTGGCCCGCGGGGGCCGAAGGGAGTGATGCTGCACAGGATGAGCTTCGGGTTGTGCCCAGCCAGGCGCCGGTACGTGAGGCCCAGCCGAGCTGCTTTTCCAGGCCCCAGCTCCTCCAGGAAGACATCCGCCTTGGAAAGGAGTCGCAACAGCACTGCCCGCCCCGACGCGGCGTCCAGGTCCAGGGCCACACTCTGCTTATGGCGGTTCGCGGCCAGGAAAGCTGCGCTTTCCCCATCCACAAAGGGAGGGCCCCACCCACGGGAGCTGTCCCCCTTCAGGGGCTCCACCTTGACCACCTGGGCTCCCGCATCTGCCAGGAGCTGGGAGGTGAAGGGGCCGCAAAGCCCTTGCGTGGCGTCTACCACCCTGATTCCGGACAGGGGGAGAGAGGCACCCTGTTCCTCCAGGGGTCGTCCAGAAAGGGGGTCCCGACCACCCCTTGAAGGGGGTGGCATCATGCCCCCGCCTTCAGGCGGGGGCGGGAGACCCGTTTCCGGGATGGCTCCCAGGAGCGGCGTCGGCTTCACACCCACCTGGTGGTCTGTCGCAAACTCCTTCAAGACCTCATCGGTGTGCTGACCGGGGAAGGGGGCAGGACGCAGGTGGGCCGGCGTCTTGCTGAACTGCCACGGCAGTCCGCCCACCAGCATCCGACCCTGATGGGGGATGTCGAGGGGCATCACATACCCGTTTTCCACCACCTGAGGATGGTGCCTCACACCGGAGAAGTCCAGGAAGGGTCCGTGGGGGACCCCCTCCTTGCACAGGCGAATGGCCCACCAGAGCGTGGGGCGTGTCAAGAAGGTCCGCTCCAGCAAGGGGACCAACACATCTCGGTGCTGGACCCTGTCCGCGTTGGTGGCAAAGCGAGGGTCTTGTGTCAGCTCTTCCAGTGCCAGGGCGCGGCACAGGCCCGCCCACTGCTCCTCCGTGACCACCCCCACAGCCAACCACTGCCGGTCCTGGCACAGGAAGGCCTGGTGGGGGACCGTGGTGACGCAGGCGCTGCCAAGGCGAGGCGGCGTTTGGCCCGTGGCGAAGAACTCGGCCAGGCGGCTTATCTGAAGGTCCATCGCCGAGCCCAGCATCGTCACTTCGACCCGGGTCCCTTGCCCCGTCGCATTCCTGAGCAGCAAGCCTTGTAGGACCGCCCCCACCAGGAAGGTGCCGGTGGTCAAGTCCAAGTGGGCCGTGGTGCGGAAGAACTCCCCCTCGCCACCCACGGCCCCTGTGATATTGACCAGCCCGGAGAAGGCCTGGACCACTGAGTCCACGCCAGTCATGTTGCCCATAGGGCCTGTCCTACCCCACGCAGAGGCGGAGGCGTAGATGATGCGTGGGTTGACGCGGGAAACGGCGTCGTAGCCAAACCCCAGGCGCTCTACTGCCCCCGGTCGCAGGTTCTCCAGGAACACGTCCGACTGCTCGATGATCCGGTAGGCCACGCCCCTATGCTGGGGGGTCTTCAGGTCCAGGACGATGCCGCGCTTGTTCAGGTTACAGTGGGTGTAGACAACGCTCAGACCTCGCTGCGTGGGCGGGAGAAGACGGCTCCAGTCCCCATCAGGGGACTCCACCTTGATGACATCTGCACCCAGGGCCCCCAGGAGCATGGAGGCCCACGGGCCTACCATGACGTGGGTCAGGTCGAAAACACGGATACCTGCCAGCGGACCGGGCGCCATCCCTCTCAGCACTTCCTAAAACAGCCGGTTGGGGACATCTTCTATGATCACCGTGGGACCTTCGTCCCCGGGGGCCAGTGTGACCTTGATACGGGCACTCATCATGCGACCCGTCATCTCGATGAATGCGAAGGGGGCCTGGTAGATCTCCAGCGGGACTTCGCCAGGGCGGAACAGCCGCGGTCGGGTAGGGCGGACAATGTACTTGCCCTGCGCTGGAGAATCAAGCTCCGGCTCCTCGCCTGCCAGGGCGCTGAGCGCAGCGGCGAAGGTAGCCAGCCCCCGGGCATCCGCCCCTTTGATGCCCAGCTCTCCCAGGAGAGACCAACTGTACTGCACAGCGATGCCCCCGAAGCCCTGGCGCACCAGGTGAGTAGCTGTAGGAAGGCCAAACATCTCCAGCACGACCAGGACCGTGTCCCGGAGGAAGTCCAACTCGTACTTGCGCCTAGTCCTGGCCCGGCGCTCAGGGGGCCACTGGGCCGGGTCCAGGCGCGGCGCCTTGGCCGGATCGAAGTCGGGGCTGGCTGTCACCGGCTGGTAAAGGATGCGCTCCCAGGGCTCCAGGTCTCGGTCGCACTCCTCAAAGTAGCCTTCAGCGTAAGGCTCAAAGTCTGAAAGCGACTTGGTGCAGACGTAGCGCAGGCGGGGGCAGTCCAGCAGTTCGCCGTTGTGCGCGTGCCAGGTAGCATAGGTGACCCGGCCCACTCGGGCTGTCATAGCCAAGAAGCCCGTGCCATACGGGTTCAACTGGGGCGCCCGGTAGCGGATCCACACCTTCTTGGGCGACTCCTCGATGTACTCCAGGTCGAAGCCGCCCAGGATGTTGGAGAGGTAGTGGTACTTGGCTGCCACAACGGCAGGAGGCTCTCCCTTTGGGTCAACGCCGAGCTTCCGCAGCCCCTCCAGGAACATGGCCTTCTGATGCTTCCGGAGCATGCGGTAGCGCAGGTCGTACAGGGCATCCTCGCCCTTCTCGCGCAGAGTTACCATGCTGACACCAGTGTGCCAGAGCTGGTAGACCTGGGCCATGAAATCGCACTGCCGCTCCAAGGGCCAATCGAGGGTAGGGAGCTCGAGATTTCCTGTCATGCTGGACCTCCCGAGGGGGTTGCCTACGCGCGCCACCATACTACTCGCCCAGGGCTAGGCCATCACAGTGCTGCGGACACCGGACTACGCCTCTCCACGGCAAGGCGCACCATTCTCTCCTACCTGTCTATAGCCCGTCAAGGGCAGGCGGTGTCCTGCCAACCCTGCCGGCCAGGACAGCACGGTGGGCGACGCACCGAGGCGAGTCCACGGGCCGGACCGCTGTTCTGCTGAGAGGCCCCCCTCAACACAGGCGAAGACAAGTCATAGAATATGGCTAAGGGGCCTGTGAGCCACTTGAACGCGTCTCACGGGGCTCCAGTGTGGCGGCAGGTCAGACAGCGCACCAGCAAGCGGAGGAGGAGGAAGATGCGGATAGGGACTTTCTTGCCACAGATTGGTCCAGCGGCCAACCCCAAGACCATCCTCGAGGCTGCCAAGCGCGCAGAAGCACTGGGCTACGACAGCGTGTGGGTCACCGAACGGCTGCTGTACCCCCTGGAGCCTCAAACGCGGTACCTGGGCACCCCCGACGGGTCTCTCCCAGAGGCGTACAAGCGGGTGTTCGATCCCCTGGAGACACTTACCTTCGTGGCGGCCCATACTACGAGGATCGCCGTGGGGACCAGTGTGCTGGACATCCCCTACTACAACCCTGTTATGTTGGCCCGTCGCCTGACGACCCTGGACGTCTTTTCCGAAGGACGGCTGCGGGTAGGCCTGGGCCTTGGCTGGTCCAAGGACGAATATGACGCTGTGGGTGCAACCCCCAGGCAGCGTGGCCGACGCGCCGACGAGTTCCTCCGGGTCCTGAAAGCAATCTGGACCACTGACCCGGTGGAGTTCCATGGTGAGTTCTACCAGGTCCCGAAGTCCATCATACAGCCGAAGCCTGTGCAGAAACCGCACCCGCCGCTCCTCCTGGCCGCATATACCGAGCGCGGGCTGAGGCGCGCTGCGACGTTGGCAAACGGTTGGCACCCCGCAGGGATCCCAATGGAAGCCCTGCGGCAGCAGACCGCCACGCTGAAGCGCTTCGCAGAGGCTGCCGGACGGGACCCCACCGCCGTTGAGGTGGTGGTGCGCGGCAACCTCTCAATCACACCGAAGCCCCTGGGGCAAGGACGGTGGATGTTCTCCGGTACCTTTGAAGAGATTGCGGAGGATATTCGCGCGGTACGTGACATCGGGGTCAATGAGCTTATCCTTGATCCCACCTTCTCCTCCGACAGCCAGACAGCGGAAGGTTTCCTGGCCAGTTTGGAGCGCCTGCGGCGTCTTGTGTGAGGTGCCACGGCAGCCCGGTGTGGCGGAATGGACCGGTCGGTCCGCCTCTCGTGAGTTCCGGCGCGCCCAGCAGCCGCCGCGGCGATTGTTCATTGCCATCGTTCGCTGCTTGGTCCCTCAGGGTGCTGTGGAAAGAGCTGCCGCAACATTCTCATACCCCCCCTCTGACTCTCCCCGCGTGGGCGAGGGACAGTCCCTTCCTCCGTTTCCGGGGGGAAGGCGAGGATAGAGGTCGAATCAGCGACAATGGAATAGCACCTTGGGGCCATCCCCGGTGTGTGGTGCGCTCTTGCCCCCTCCGGCTTACAATAGCTGCGTTGCGCCTCGTTCCTGCCCCGGGCGTGGTACCCGTTTCTAAGGCGCCTATGCTGCACCCCAGTGCGAACACAGGGGGAGGTAGTGCTGCTAGCAGGTGTATTGGGCCGCCGGCGCCCCTTCTACGGCTGGGTCATCGTAGCTTCCTCCTTCGTGAACCAGGTGATCAACACCGGCCTGGGCTTCCAGGGCTTCGGCACCTTCTTCGTTCCACTGCAACAGGAGTTTGGCTGGAACAAGACGGCCATATCCGGAGCCCGCTCTGCCATGCAGGTAGAGAGCGGGGTGGTGGACCCCTTTGTGGGGTTCCTTGTGGACCGCTGGGGGCCACGTCCCCTCATGACACTGGGGACGTTCCTGTTTGGCCTGGGGATGGTGCTCTTCAGCTTCATCCACTCCCTATGGGCCTACTACGCGGTGTTTGTCCTGATAGCCCTTGGCAGCAGCCTGGGCGGGTTCCTGGTGATGACGGTGGCCATCAACAACTGGTTCCGCCGCCGGCGGACCCTCGCCGTGGCGTTGGCCCAGCTTGGCCTCGGGGTCGGCGGCATCGCCGTCATCCCCCTGCTGGTCTGGGCCCAGACCTCGTTCGGATGGCGGACCGCGACGTTCTGGGGCGGGCTGAGTGTGTGGGCAGTGGGGATCCCCGCGGCCCTGCTGATGCGGCGGGCGCCGGAGCTCTATGGCCAGTTGCCCGATGGCGACAGAGCAGCGCCACCGACCACAGCGGTCCTTCCGGTCGGCAAGCCCCATGCGCCCAGCGCGGCCAGCGGGGACTTTTCCCTTCGTGAGGCACTCCACACCCACGCCTTCTGGTTCATCGGGTTCGGCCACGGCCTGTCAGTGATGGTGGTGGGCGCCATCACGGTGCACCAGTTCGCCCACATGGAGCAAGGCGTCGGCCTGTCGCGGTCTGCGGCGGCAATTGTGGTCACGGTGCTCAGCGCCTCAAACATCGTGGGGCGCCTTGTTGCCGGCATGTTGGGGGACCACGTTCCCAAGCGCTACTTGTCAGCAGCCGGCATGCTGGGAAGTGCGGTGGCCCTGGTTGTCCTGGCGTTCGCCACCTCTTTAGGCCAGGCCATGGTCTTTGGCGTGCTCCACGGCTTCTGCTGGGGGATGCGCGGCCCCCTGATGAGCGCCATCCGTGGCGAGTACTTCGGGCGCTCCTCCTACGGGAGGATTGCGGGGATGACATCGCTGCTCACTTCATCCAGCGCGCTGGTGGGCCCCATCTTCGCCGGGGTGATGGCCGACCTGATGGGGGACTACCGGATCGGGTTCGTGGTGCTGGCCACCATCAGCGGAGCGGGCTGTGTGCTCTTCTTTCTCGCGAGGCCGCCAGTGCTCCCACCGCGCATGCGGCGTGCTGGCACTGCGGCCCCGTGAGTCCACAAAGCTAGCCCGGGGTGGCCGACCAGGGAGAGCTTTCGCCATACCCGCTGGTTTCCGGCTACCGGGCGCGGCAGGGAGTCCGCCGGACCACGCCAGCGCACTACCCTCCTTGACCCGTGACCATCGCTACCGCCGCGCGGAGACCACCAAGCGTGACCGGCAGGGACGGAAGAGCTTGTCGGCGTAGGCCATGTCAAAGCCGACTCCGTTGTCGCGCACAAAGTACGCATCCGCCCCGCTCTGGCGGGCCAGCCCAAACTCGATGGTGATGGTGGCAAGCCGGGAAGGGAACTTCCATGCATTGCTCAGCAGGTTTTCCAACACTGTTTGCAGAAGCACCGGGTCGCCCTCGGCCACCAGGCCGCTAGCCACAATCATGGTCACCTGTCGGCCTGATGTCGTTTGACGGAAGGAGTCCGCGATGCTGTTGACCATCACGCTCAGGTCCACTTGCTGGTGGTGCATCTCCGCGCGGGTAACGCGCGACAGCTTTAGCATGTCGTCAATAAGCTGCCCCATGCGCTGGGTGGCCCTGCGGACACGCGCCAGGTAGTCGGCTCCCGTGACGTCCAGCTTATCCTTGTAGTCCTCCAGGACTGCCTGGCTGAAACCATCAATGGCCCTCAGCGGGGCGCGCAGGTCGTGGGACACGGAGTAGGCGAAGGCCTCCAGCTCACGGTTAGCGGCTTCCAGTTGCAGCACATGCCGCTCCAGCTCGGCATTCAGCCTCGGACCTCGTCTTCGGCCTTGCGGTGCTCGGTGACGTCTCGGACAACGGAAAGGGCTGCCTGGTGGCCCTTGTAGTGCATAGAGACAGCCGCGTTCTCCAGGACCCGCAGCTTGGCAAGCTGATACACTTAGTCCCTCTTGTTGCGCCGTTGCCTAGCGCGAAAGCGGAGGCCCCCGTTACCGCCGGTCGTCCCGCGAGTGGCGGAAGCCCTCGCTCTTGCCCTCAGTCACCACTAACGTGGGTCGCTACCGATGGTTATCGGCGCTGGCGAGAAGATGCATCGCTGCCACCGATGAGGGGAAGGTCCACCGACCCAGATGTAGCGCTGTCTGGTAGCTCATCGCCTGACCCTGAGGCCGTTCGGGGCCACTTCAAAAGGCCAGTGCCTCCCGGCCGCGGGTTTAGCCAGACGATATATCGTGGCCGATTGACTTGTCAAGACGCAAACATAGGATGTTAGTCTATGACAGCACGTTTCCACACATTTGCCAAAGGGTGGTGACGGGGGATAGGGCAAGGCCAACCTCCGGCGGGAAAGTCTGGTTGCCAGCGGGGAGGTGCCAGGTGGTGGCTGAGGAGGAGCCTGCCCAGCTCGACGAGCTCCTGGTGCTCCTGGAGGTCGCCCACAGCGTCCGACAGAGGCTCGACAGCCGTGCGAAGGAGTTGACCGGTCTGACCCTGGCACAGGCGGCGGTCCTTTCCAGGATTGCGGTGACGGGCGACAGTCCCTCCGTGTCCAGCATAGCAGCGGCTGCTTCCCGTGCGAGCCACACGGTTACCGGCACGTTGAAGCAGTTGGAACGGTCGAGGCTGGTGGTGCGCCGTCAAGACAGCCAGGGAGACCGCCGTCGTGTCCTGGTCTCCCTTACGCCCGCTGGGGCCGATAAGCTGCGGGCCTTTCGCCAAGCCACCGCTGCGCTCATCAAGCCCCTGGGCTACAGCGCCCGCACGGAGCAGGAAAAGGCCCGCCTCGCAGAAGCGGTCAGGACCCTGGCAGAGCTCCTATCTGAATAGGAACGAGCTGTCCCAGCCCACAACACCATGACAGGCCCTGGCGGCGTGCCGCCAGGGCCTGTCATGGTGTTGTGGCCTGGTAAATCCCTTACCTGGCTTTCTTCATCGTCTCGGCCTCGGGCCTCCATGTTGCTAGGCTCCGGTCTCATCCTT
This sequence comes from Chloroflexota bacterium, assembly GCA_016210325.1. GTDB lineage: Bacteria > Chloroflexota > Dehalococcoidia > Lucifugimonadales > HRBIN23 > JACQUK01. The sequence continues at coordinate 9,760 of JACQUK010000012.1, read as the reverse complement.
GACCACGATCTGTCCCGCCACGTGGAGCCCCAGGCCCGCGTTGGCAGCCCCGGAAGAGGCACCGCTGGGGTCAGCGGAACCCTGGCTTTTCGGGCCAGGACTGGCTGGGGACATCGGAGAAGGCCCACACAGGACCTTGTCCGCCCCTGCGGCGGTCACGCCCTGCACCTCCAGGGTCGGGCGCATGTAGATGGTCGGGCCCTCATGAGGGGCTGCTTCGATGACCACGCGCTGTCCAACGTGCAGCTTGAGCTCCGCCGCGACTTGGGGGTCTTTGGGGAGCAGCACAAAGCTGCCGCACTCGCCCTTGAGCTCAATGTGCTCACCCTCAACCAGGTCCACCACCACAGTCCCCGAGAAGCGGCCTGGCCCCGCGTTGCTCTTGGGACCTGGCCCGCCGGAGATTGGTCGGTCCTGCTTCTGCACCTCAGAGCGGGCTTCTATCTCAAAGGCGACTTTTGCATCGGTGTCATAGTTCACACTCACGCGGGCTCCAGCCTTCAGGTCTGCAAGGGTAGCGGGCCTGCGGTCAACGGTCACCATTGCATTGCCATCCGCGTGCAGGGTGATGGAACCTCCGCCATCCAGGTTGACGGTCACTTCACCACTGCTGGCGTTCACACCACCAATGGTGCCGGTTGCCCTGGCCCTGGCCTTTGCGGCCTCCTTGGCCTCGACCCTGACCTCTAAGGCATCTCCAGTCGCCACATCATACGCGGCCTCCACCGTCATCCCGGCGCGCAGGCCCAGGAGACCGAACAGGAGTCCCCGCACCTTCACACGGGTGGTATCGCTGATCTTGAGGACCACCTGTTGCCCACTCTTGGTCGTGACGGTGATGGTGCCAAGGGCACCGTCCACCGCGGTGATGCTGCCCCTCACCTCAGCCCTCGTCTCCGCTTCCACCTGCTGCGCCACCGAGGTCTGCGTGTTGTACTCCACTTGCACCACGGCGTTGGTGCGGAGGTCGGCAACCGTTGCCGCCTTGTCGTTCACCTCAATCCTGGTCCCGTTGTCCAGAGTCAACGTGAGCGTGGCCCCGTTGGCGAGCGTCAGGGTAAGTTCGCCCTTGGCGCTGTCCACGGTCTGGATAGTCCCCTCTGCTTTGGCTTTGGTCTCCACATGGACCTCGGTGGCAACAGAGGTCGTCTCGTTGTAGCGGACGTTGACCTGGGTGCCCACCGAGATGTCGGCAAAGGACCCGGGCTTGTCACCAATCCGGATGGCGGTGTCGTTGGTGATGGTAACGTTTACCTCGGCGCCCGCCCTCGTCTGAACAGCGATCTGGTGACTGGTGTCGTCAACCACCCCCACGGTGCCGTGCAGGGACCGGAGCTCCAGGCGCTCTTTGACCTGGACAGAGGAGGTGCCCAGCGCCTCCAGGGCCGCCTTGTACCCTTGGAGCGTCATCTCCAGGGCCGCCCTCAAGGATGGCTTGGCCTGCTCAGGGGCCTTGGCGATGACCTCGGCGAAGAGGTCCAGATGGTGCTGCATGTTGGCTTCCAGGCGTGCCCGCAGGCGGGCCAGGTCGCGCTCCTTCTCAGCTTTGACCCTGGTGTCGGATTCTGCCTTCACCTTGACTTCGAGCTCCTTCGCCTGGTTCTCCAGCCTCTTCACCACCTGCTCAATCTTTACCTCGACGTTGGCCTTGAACCTGTCTGACTGCGCGCTCTTGGCCCCGATAAAGGTGATCAGTTGCCCTTTGATGTCCTCGCTCACAGAATGGTCCAGCTCAACCTCGATGCGGGTCCCCTGGGCATCCTCGGCGATGACTTTGTTGCCTGAAACCTCGACGACGGTCAGCACCCGATGTTCACGTTGAGGCTCGCCGGGTATCACCATTACCCTCAGCGCGCTCTGTGAACCTGCTTCGCCCTGGGCAAGGATGGCAACCCTGCTGCCCACGGCAACATCCTGGAAGGTGGGCTGGTCCAGGCCGGGGACTCGGAACTGGGTGTTCTGCGTCACGGCCAGGTCCACCGTGGTACCCTGCTTGGTTGTTACGGTGAGCGTGCTGCCGCTCTTGGCGGTGACTGTCCCGAACAGCCCTTGCTTGCCTTGAGCCGCCTGTGTTTGGGAGCTTGCCAGAGCGGCTCCCATGGTACCCAGTACAAGGAGAGCGACAAATACCGGTATCGCCAGCTTTAAGAGATGGCTGCTAATAGACCTCTTCATGGTTATCCCCCTTTTCTCGGTGTAACTGTTGACCACACCTCAGTGGCCTTCTCACTTATTTACAACGCTCTTGGGCCCCGCGTGTCAGGCCCTTGGAGAAACTTTACCCCCTGGAGCAAGCAGTCACTGTCCTTACTGCGCGGCGTAAATCACGGTGAGGAGTCGCGACGCGCGTCCCCCCTGGAAGTCGCTGGCCAGGACCTCGATGGTGTTGGGCCCTTCTTGCAGGGGTACTGTGGCGCTGAAGGTCCCATCGGCGGCCAGGGACGCCACTTGGCCGTTGACGGAGACCACCGCGTCTGGCACCGACCGTCCTTTGACCTCCACCGAGGCCTGGCGGACGACGGTCTCGTCCGTTGGCGAAAGCACTTCAAGGAAGAAAGATACAGGACTTACCGTTGCCTCAGGAGTTGATGTGGGGCCCGCCGTTGGAGTGGCGGTGGACGTAGGAAGTAGACCCACTGTGGGCGTGGGAGATGCGGCTACCGGAGGTGTAGGAGATGGGGCCACGGTGGGTGGAGGAGTCGGGGAAGGCTGGGCGCAGGCCACAGCCACAGTGATGGTCCCGAGAGCGAGGGCCAGTACAAGACGGTTCATCGCACCCCTTTCTCATGCAGTTTGCGTTCTATGACCGTAGGTTGCGTCTTTGCCCTTCTGCATGATAAAACGCCAGCGGCCGCAGAATGTCAGGCAAAGCTGGCAGGACACTCCTGGAAGCAGTGCGGGATTACTTGGACACGCCCGCCTGAAGAGGGGCATCCATGCCCCTCTTCAGGCGGGGGGAGAGGAGGAAAAGGAATTCTCCGCACCACTTCTGGCCGTTTTGCCATCACGTTAGAAAAGACTGCCACAGGAAGCACTGGTCCTTCCGGGAGAAGGATACGTCCAAGTCCCAGCGGGAGATGCTTCACTGCGTTCCACATGACAACCGAAAGACCGGGACCGTGTCTGGCCCCAACGGGGTGGGCCGCTACGGAGAGTCCTCGTTCACTATTCTTGCAGCCTGGATAGCGCCATCCGCTCGCTGGACTCCCTCCACGCGCACTGTGGACCCTGCCAGCGGCGCCCCCTGTACCGTGGTGTCGGCGGTCACCACCACCTCCTGCCCTGCAACCAGCCACCGCCCTTTCTGCACCACTTCGACCTGGCCCGAGAGGACGACTGATGCCTGAGCAGCCCCTGGTGGCGACTCAGGTGTAGGAGTGACGGTCGGCCCACCGGGCGGCGGCAGCACTGGGACCGGGCTGGCCACTGGGGGCGCTTCTGGGACCCCAGGGGCCAGCAGCACTTTGACAGCGGTGGCCTGAATGACACCACCCTCTCCCTCCACCCCTTCTACCACCACCCGCACCCCTGTAGCCGGAGTCCCTTCCATCTTTGTATCCGCGGTGACTATCACCTCCCGCCCGGACACGCGCATACCCCCCTCCTGGACCTGCTCCACTTCGCCCGCCAGGTGGACCGGCGCAGGCGTAAGCCCCAGTGTCGGCTGCGGTCTTGGGGCCGTGGTGGCCTCTGGGGTCGCTTCTGGGCCCCCAAGAGATGGCAGCACCGTGACAACGGTGGCCCGGATAAGGCCTCCCTCTCCCTCTACCCCTTCGACAACGACACGCGCACCCTCGGTGGGGATGCCCACAATCTGCGTTTCGTCCGTCACCACGACAGGCAGTCCAGATACGCGCCACTCCGTTCCCTGGGCACTCTGGACAGTCCCTTCAAGCTGGGTGTGCTTCCGCGTGGTGGACGTGGATGATGTTGGCGTAGGCGTTGGGGTTGAAAGACGAGACGGCGGCCTCTTACTCTCGTCTTTGGCTTTCTCCTCCTTGGGGCGGGCCTTTACTTCGACCGCCAGGAAAGCGCCATCAGCCTGTGGGACCGCTTCCACCTTGACGTGTTGGCCAGACTCCAGATGTCCCTCGGTCTTCACGTTCGGACTTATGTTGATGCGTTGGCCCTGCACAACCAGGGTTTCTTCGCTCAGGACCTCAACGATCCCCTCGATCTCGACGTTGCGAGGCGGCTTCCGGGTCTCTGGGACAAGGCCCTTGCCTCGCTGCGCCGCTTCTTCACCCCGGTCCGCTGGCTTCTTCTTCCCTTTGTCTATGGACTGCTCGCGTTCCCTTGGCTCTTCGGCGAGGAGGCGGACCTGTGGGGAAAGGGTATACTCACCCTGGCCCGTCGTCTTGAGCGACTGGGCGCTATTGAAGTCTAGCAGCACGACGGTCGTCTGGCCTTCCACCACGCTGAACGGCCGAGTCAGGCTTATCTGCCCGCTGGGGACCACGACCGCGTACTCCTGGCCATCCTTCACCGCAGTTGCATTGGTAATGGAAAAGCGCACCTTGGTGTAGGTCCCAGGCTCTACGCTCTGCTCTGCCAGGAACCTCTCGACCTCCGCAATACTGAGCAAGTCCACAATCTGGGAGGTGCTGCTAATAATCACCCAGCCATCGTCACCATCACCGGCCCGGTGCGCCTCAACGGCGCTGACCTCCAAAGCCAGCTTTTCCAGGCCAAGCGATGACGGGTCCACCGCGCGGAGCTGGAGGGTCCCCAGGGCCAGCGCAGCCGGCCGGCGGACGCGGGCTGCCAGCGCTTCAACTCTCGTGGCGTAGGCTTCGCTGGCAACCTCGTAGCTTTCACGGGCTGCTGATTGGCTGGAGTCAGGGGAATCTGCCAGGGAAAGCTGCAAGCCCGCCATCGTGCGCGAGGCACTGGCTGCCAACGCTGCTGTCAGGTCCACCACTGCCTGCTGGTCATCAATGGTGCTGGCAATGCGGTGCGCCTCCTTTAGCTGCCTGGTAAGGTCCTCCTGGGTCGAGTCAACCAGGGGGCCTGTCCCGCTGGCCAGCAGGGCGCTGATCTCGGTAGCGCGGCGCTCGGCATACGCCACGTGGAGCTTCGCCTTTTCCACCTTGGAGAACTCGAGGGCCAGGCGCACCTCCTCGGTAGTGCGCTTGACCGGGTAGAGGGGTGCTCCGGGCAGGGCACTCCCTGAGGCTGCCACGGTGCTGGCCCCACCGATGAGGACCGCCAGCAGCGTGGCCACCAGGGCAACAGCCCACCTGGGCTGCCAATCCACCGCACGCTGCGTCCTCGGGGTGCCGCGCTCCGGAACCTTGACCTCCTGGCGCGCCAAACGCGCCATCTCGGCCTGAAGGCGATGCCGACTCTGCTCCTTGGCTTCGGCAGTGACGGGGCCACGGTAGGCCTGGGCAGTGGCCGTGACGGTCCGTAGGAGGGCGGCAAGTTCGGATGCATACTCCGGATAGCGCGCAAGGCAGGCCTCGACCGTCTCACCCCCCAGGATGATGCGGTCAATGCACTCGTCCAGGACCTTCTCGAATGGAACCGTCATGGTCTTCACCAGGGGCTACAGCCCCTGCTCCTCCTGGGCCATGATCTGGCGCAGCCTCTTGACCGCTGCGCTCTGCATCTCACGTATGGCCCCCGGACTCTTCCCAAGCATCTTGGCCACCTGCTCCGACGTCATTTCACCACCAAAGCGCAGTGCCAGCACCTGCCGCTGGGCTTCGGTCAGGTGCTCCATTGCCTGGCGGAGTAGCGCAAGCTCTTGCTCCCGCTCTAGCCCCTCGACGGGGTCTTCGCCACCCGCCACAGGCATGGTTTCGTCCAGAGGTTCCCGGGCAGGACGGCGACCCTGCTTGCGCAGATGGTCCACCACCACATTGTGAGCGATCTTGAAGAGCCAGGCCTCCATGGGTGCTCCAGTCTCGCGGAAGGTCTCCGCTGCGCGCAGCGCCTTCGTGAAGACGTCAGAGGCCAGGTCCTGCGCCTCCTCAGCATCCCGAATGCGCACAGCGATGTAGCGGACCACCCTTTCAAAGTGGGTCTCAAAGAGCCGGGCAACAGCCGCTCGCGTTCCAGCAGCATCCTGGGCCTGTCTCCGCAGAAACAACGGGGCCAACCTCAGGCGAGCGGGGCAGTTCAGAGGCCTGGCAGACACATGTAACGTTTCCGTCGCCTCGTCCCATTGTAACAGCGTACTGCCTTCCAAACTTAACAACGACGGACGCAGCGTAGTGTCAGGCAGGTCCACATAGCACTTCCTTCAGCGCGCGATGGGTCAGGGTAGTGCCCTGAGGACACCGACAACAAGCTAGACCAGGGGCTCCACCCGCGGACCTCCGCGAGGTTACCCATCAGCAGCGCCGGAACACAGTTCGCGCTTAGCATTCTAGAGACTATCCCCTGTGCGCTTGTATACCCAGCCTCCAGAATAATTGAAGAGCGGCCGACTCCCATATGCACGCTGGCCTGGCGGAGCCCTGAGACGCGTAGCGGAGGTGCGATGAGCCGAAACGGTGTCTGCGGGCGGAAGGGGTGGGCTGGGCCGGGGACCATGCAGTCCTCAATTTCCGAGGGCGACCTAAGGGGACCTCTACAAAAAACGTGTTAGGAGGGATTGAGAAGCCCATGTTACGATTGAGCAAAGTGGTCAGGCCCTGGCAGCAGAAGGTAGTCCTTGGCCTAGCGCTGGGGACCATGCTGGCAGCGTTTGCCATCACCTCGGTATTTGCCAGCGCGCTGATGAAGGCCGACCTACATTTGGTAAGCGGCGAGGACCCCAGTGTAGCGCCCTGGGCACCCGCCGACGGCGACGCTCAGCTCGACGACCAGGGAAGGGTCGGTGTCCACCTGACCAACATGGACCCAGCGCGCTTCCCAGCAGACGGCTCATGCCGTGTGGAAGTCAAGGTGGGTGCTCTGAGCTGGAAGGACAACGTCACCCTGTTGCCGGCCACCGACCCCAGGAACACCGCCGGGGTGCCCGTTACCGAGGTCCACACGAAGCAGCCCGGGACAGTGGTTGTCGGGGACAAGGCAGAGGTCAAAGTGCGCTGCGAGTCCATGGGCCAGAACGGTCAGCGCGAGCGCCACGAGACCCGCTGGGCCGGGACTTTCTAGCCAGCCCTGAAGGCAACGCTACTCGATCTTCGGCTCATCTGAGGCGACGCCATCGTGACGCTGCGCGGGGTCGCCGAAGTCATGGGGAGCACGGCTGCGCCAGGTACAGAGCACAGAGCAGCTCGCCTGGCGCAGCCGGTGTCCGTGGGGCAATAGTAGCGACTAGACTTGTCGCCATACCACGGCTGGAGGACAATAGAAGAGGAGCAGGCCCGCCTACAATCCAAGAGGTGTAACGGGGGAGGAGAACCATGAAACGGCTACTACTCTTGGCAGCCCTTCTAGCTCTGGCCGGTGCTCTAACTGCCGTTGCGTTGGTGGTAGCTGGGTCAACGCCTCGGTCCCAGGCCACCAGCAACGCAGCGTCCACAGACCCCACCTTAGAGTGGTTCGGCTGGTCACACTTCCGCATTACCTCTGCGGACGGCACCATTATCCACATCAACCCCTTTATCACTGGGAACCCAGATTCCAGCGTGACCCTCGACGATATCAACCAAGCGGACCTTATCCTGGCGGCGGATGGCCACCGCGATGAGCAGGGCGACGCGATTGCCTTGGCGCGGAAGACCGGGGCCAAGGTCCTGCCCGGAGGCTTTGAACTGGGTTCATGGCTGATTCAACAAGGGGTCCCCAGCACCCAGGTCATCCGCAGCAACCCCGGGAACTGGCACCACTTCGGAGACGTCACCGTGCGGGTGGTGAACTCCGTGCACGGCTCAGGGCTGCCACAGCCCACCATAGAGAATCCGTACGGGGGGCCTGCCGCGGGCTTCATCATTACTCTCGAGAACGGGTACACGGTCTACTTCGCCGGCAGCACGGCCGCCACCATGGACATGCAACTCTGGGGGTCGGCCTTCAGGCCAGACCTGGCCATTCTGCCGCTGAACGGGGACCGGGACCCCACCGATGTAGGCCAGATGGTCCGACTACTGCGGACCGACAACTCTAGCCTTAGGAAGGTCATCCCACACCATCAGCGGGTGCAGCCACCGCCAGGGGCTACCACCATCGCCCAGATGGAGGAGGCCATCCACCGAGTGGACTCAAAAGTTGAAGTCATCAGGCTGGAGCGCGGCCAGAAGCTGCTTCTGAAGAGGTAGCCGCTGCGCGCTGACCAGGGAGTACGAGAAGCGGTTGGCACAGCACCAACGGAGCTAGCCACACGGGTCGCCGCGAGGCCCGGAACATGACTGTGCCAAACAAGACAGCGAAGGGGGCAGGTCACGGTTGGCCTGCCCCCTTCGCTGGAGGGAACGGTGTGGCAGCACTAACTATGGTTGTACAACGACGGTCCCACTCATTCCACTGTGGAACTGGCAGACGTAGCTGAATGTCCCGGCGGCACTGAAGGTCACCTGGTAGCTGGCGCCACCAGCAATGAAGTTGTTGCTCGGTATGCTGGGATTGCTGAACACGACGTTGTGGGGCTTCGACCCAACGTTGGTCCACTGGACGGTGTCAGCCACCTTCGCCGTGAGGTTGGCCGGCACAAACACATCGCTGTCCGTCATTTGCACGGTGTAGGTCTGCGGGGTCTGCTGGTTGCCACCGGACGGCGTTGGCGTGGGGGTAGGATCGGCACCAGACGTTGTCGGCCTTTCGACCCACATGTCAACCGAATAGCTTGCTAGCGGTGCGGAGCTGTTGAAGGTGATCCGCAGCCGAAGGTCATTGGAATAGTCCGCCGGAATGGTCCACCCGGACTTGAGTGTGCCTTCCAGCCCACCGTTGGCCACTGCCAGGGTCACCGTCTGGTCGTTGCCGGACACAGGGTCCCTGAACTCCAGGGTTACACAGTACGGGTCGGTCAAGGGGGTACCGGCTGCCGCTACCCGCACCATAAGCGTGGCGTTGGAGATAGTGGCGCCGGTATTTTGCAGCCGAAAGAGGACGTCGGTGTGGTCCCCTATCCTCAGCGTGGCAGGGAGGGAGGTTGTGGAGGTCAGCCTGACCGGCTCGCCACTCAGACTGATGGGACCGAGCGTCAACACGTTTGACGCCAACAGCGAAGCACCCACCGCCAGGGTTGTCAGCGTCATGACTGCGCCCAACCCTATAGCAAGAGCTGTTAGCTTTGTCTTCACCAAGGTCTGTAGCACTTTGAGCGGTATCATGTTCCTATCACCGACCTCCTCTCGTTCACCCTTATAGCCCCGCTGGGCTGGCCCAGGAAACCGAGAGGCTTAACGTCTGTCTGTTACACTCCATTACCGCCTTGTCACCTTGGCTTACCACGGTCTCTACGGCAGTCTGCCTCTGGTCCCCAAGAGGCTGTCTACTCGCCACCTCCTCGGCTTTCGGCGCGCTGCGCCTTTGCACGAGTGATGCGAGTAGTGCCATCCACCGGCCATCCTTTTGTTAACACGACTTTGTGGCTCACCATAAGCATCGTTGAAGGCCTGCCAGAGCGCCATGACCCCTGGTACAGCTTCTCCCCTGCCCGATAGGTCAGGTGCCCCCTGTCTTCGTGGCCAGGGCGCCGTGCCACGCCTCTTCTTATCGCTGAGCTTCCCCCAGGCAAGGTCCTACTAACGAGGTTGGGTCGCACGGATAGGTTGCTGTCCGGCAATGGCATGGTATAGGTCTTAATCGGTGAGTCCAGATTCCGGAAGGTCACCTGTCAGGTGACGCCGCTAATCCACGGTGTATC
>JACQUK010000123.1 GCA_016210325.1 Chloroflexota bacterium | reverse complement strand
GACACGTCGGGACGAACCTGCCCGCGGCGGACGGTCGGGGTGGGAAACCCGACCTACCTGAATCGCTATTCTTGGGCAATATGTGATGCTTGACACAAATGGCAGTCTAGAGTAGAATCCACGCTCGCACCGGGGGGCGCTGGCCTGTAAAGCACGGCAACCCGAGGGAGTGGACGGGCGCCAGGGGAGGGGAAGGTGCAATTCAACGTTGCGCAGCTACTGAAGGAACCAACCGGCTCCACACGGGAGCACATCGTTGAAGCCGCGGCGACCTTCGGGGGTCCTGCTGGAGAGCAGGTAGTAAGGGGCCGGGCGAAGCTCACCCGTACCCAGTATGGGGTGTGGGTCCACGCCGTAGTGGAGACCAGTTTCCCGTGCACGTGCAGCCGGTGCTTGGCGGACTTTCGGCAGTCTCTTTCCCTTGAGTTTGATGAAGAATACTACCCGACCATTGATATACGGACGGGCCTCCCACTCCCGCTACCGAAGCCGGAGGAGGAAGCCTTCCTCATTGACGCCCACCACATACTGGACCTGGGCGAAGCTGTGCGCCAGTACACGATTATGAGCCTACCCATGAAGCCCCTGTGTCGCCCTGAGTGTGGTGGAGTCTGCCCCCAGTGTGGCGCCAACCGCAACCAGGTCCGGTGCAGTTGCCAAGAACAGGGCGTGAACCCCAGGTGGAACGTCTTCAGACAGCTTTTCCCTTCGCCTAACGCGTAGTCCCAAACCTGCACAAGGGGATATTGATGCCACCTCTTCCCAAGAAGCAACTCTCCAAGTCCAAGCAGCGCTCCCGCGCGGCGCACTACCGCTTCAAGCCTATTGCGGTATCCGAATGCCCCCAGTGCCACAGCCCAAGGCTCCCCCACCAGGTGTGTCCGGAGTGCGGCTCCTACGGTGGACGCCAGGTCCTGCCCAAGCCTGAGGAAAAAACCTAACCAAAGGAGCTATAGTGGCCCGGAACCCACAACAGCCGCCGCAACAGGAGGCAACAATGCAGTCACCAACTGCCTCTCCTGTGGCCCATAGGACCGCCTACTTGTTTCCCGGGCAGGGCTCGCAGCAAGTGGGGATGGGAAAGGAACTGGCGGAGGCATCTGCCGCGGCCCGGGCGGTGTTCCAGGAGGCAGATGATGCGTTGGGGGTGCGGCTAAGCAGCCTCATGTTCGAGGGACCGCAAGAGCAGCTTACCAAGACGGTCAACGCCCAGCCAGCCATCCTGACAGCGAGCATCGCCTGTCTGGAGGCCGCAAAGGCAGTGCTGGGGCCAGACACGATTCCTCAGCCCACCTACATGGCCGGCCACAGCGTGGGAGAGTATACGGCCTTGGTGGCCGCCGGCGCCTTGAGCCTGCAGGACGGCGTGCGCTTGGTGCGGGAACGAGGCCGGCTCATGCAGGAAGCCGCAGACCTTTACCCCGGCGGCATGGCCGCAGTGCTGGGCTTGGACGAGTTGACGGCTGAGGAGGTCTGCCGCGAGACCGGCGCCCAGATCTCCAACGTCAACAGTGACGAGCAGATCGTCATCGCGGGGGACCGTCTGGCCCTGGCTCGTGCCATTGACCTCTGCTCCATCCGCGGCGCGAAGCGGGTCATTACTCTTCAGGTGGCCGGAGCCTTCCATTCCCGCCTGATGCAACCGGCCCAGCAGGGCTTGGCCCAGGCCATCATGGCCACCCATCTCCGCACGCCCCGGGTGCCCATTGTCGCCAACCTGAACGGGCAGCAATTGACCAGCCCCCAGGCCATCCGCAACGAGTTGCTCCAACAGCTCTGCGCTTGTGTCCAGTGGAAGCACTCTGTACAGTACCTGCTGCGCGCGGGCGTAGGCAGGTTCTTCGAGTTCGGACCTGGGCGGGTCTTGAGCGACCTTGTACGCCGCGCTGACCGCTCGGCCCAAGTGTGTCCCGTCTCCAATTGGCGCAGCATTCAGCAGTTGGCGGGCTAGTGCTACCGGAGCAGGACCTTCCCAGAGAGGACGAGGAGCAGGGCCTGAGATGTGAGGGGTTGCCCCTCCGTCGGCGGGCGCGTGCCTTGGCACTCATTGTGCTTTACGAAGTAGATATTGCCCGCCATGCACCTGAGACCTGCTTGGGCTGGGCCATATTGAGCAGCGGCTTCCCGGAAGAGACAGCCCAGTTCGCACGGGAGCTTATCAGCGGGGCATTAGCCCATCGGGAGGAGTTGGACCGGCAGATCCAGGCCTTTGCACCCGCCTGGCCAGTGAGCCAGCTTGCGGTGGTAGACCGCAACCTACTGCGATTGGCCATCTACGAGATCGCGGTAGACCGCCGCTCTCCAGCCAAGGCTGCCATCAACGAGGCGGTGGAGCTGGCTAAGCTGTTTGGTAGTGAAAGCTCGCCCAGGTTTGTCAACGGCGTCTTGGGCTCCGTCATGGATATGCTCAGCCACACCGGAAGCGGGCCCCAGGGCGCTGCCTAGCCGCCGGCGGCCCCCAATCCCTGATGGTTACTTCTGTTCTCATTCACCCGGGCATTGAATCCAGGAGGGAAAATCGTGGCCACAGTGTATGAGCGCGTTAAGAAGGTGGTGGTGGACCGGCTGGGAGTGGAGGAGGGACAAGTCAACCCCAAAGCGTCCTTCCGGGACGACCTCAATGCGGACTCCCTGGACCTGGTGGAACTGATCATGGCTTTGGAAGAGGAGTTCTCTCAGAGCGGCAAGCCGCTGGAGATCTCCGACGAAGAGGCGGAGAAAATCGCCACGGTGCAGGACGTGGTCACCTACCTTCAGGCCCACGGCATAGGCGACGAGTGAGGCCAGTCGGAGGAACACACGCTCGCCACAAGGACAATAGCTCCACCGATAGCCTTGGACTGCCCACCGCTCCCACCGGCGCGAGGGAGCCTACACGGACGGTGACCTGCCTCATGTCCGCGGCGGAGCAGCCCCAGGAAACGGGTGCTATGTCAGACGCAGCTAGCCAGCCCTCAGAGGGTCAGGCAGCCCGCCAGAGAGACGTTCTGCCCGTGACGGTTGCCACCACACCTGTCGAGTGGTATTGTTTCCCATTAAATGCCGGTAAGGCATTGGCAATCGCGCGGAGAGAGCACGGTGGGCATCGGACCCCACGCTCCGCAGACGCCAGGGGCCTTGCCCCTTGTTCGTCAGAGGGCCCGCGGGGAAGGCAAATCGCGGATAGCCAGGGTCGCAGTGGGTGAGGGCAGACAAGAGACACAAGCTATTGCCTCGGGGGCTGTTGCCTGGGGACTGCGGGACGTACTGGTTGCCGTCGCCCTGCTGGCCGGCGGCGCCGCAGCGCTACTCGGTGCCGCCCGCTTGCTGCCGCCAGGGACGCCTCTCCTGCTCTTCCCATTAATCATCGCTGAGGAGCTACTGATCTTGGGCCTTGCCCTCTACTTCGGTCACGCAAGGTCACGGGCACCTTGGCAAGCCCTGGGGTTTCGGCCTCTGCGCTCCTCCCTCCACATGGTGATGACGGTCATGACACCGGCCGCGAGCCTGCTGGCCACGGGCCTCTACGTCCTGGTGATCGGGCACCTGGGGCTCCGGTCCCTGCTACCGCCTTCGGTCGCTCCAGTCTTTCGCGGGTTGGGGCCCGTGCTGGGGCCCCTGGCGGCGAGTAGCGCTGTCCTGCTGGCGCCACTGGCGGAGGAACTCTTCTTCCGAGGTTTCTTACTCCAGGGGTTGCTGCGCCCTCTGGGCACCTGGGGCGCAGTGGGCGTCTCCTCCCTGGTCTTCGGCATCAGCCACGGCGCCCTGGGCATGGTCATCCCCGCCGCGCTGGCGGGGATGCTCCTGGGTGCCCTGTTCCTCAGGACCCGCTCCATCTGGGCGCCCATTGGGGCCCATGCGTTGCAGAACGCCATAGTGCTCTCCCTGGGTCAGTGAGGCGCTACGTGAACGGATGGGCTCGCATCGAGGAAGCCCTTCGGGCGGCTGGCGTCCGCGGCGAAGTGGGTATCATACCATTCCTTACCGTAGGCTACCCCGAGAGGGATACTGTAGAGGCAGTGGTGCCGGCGCTGGCCAAGGCTGGCTCCGCAGTGGTAGAGTTGGGAGTGCCCTTCAGCGACCCAATGGCCGACGGCACCACCATCCAGCGCGCCAGCTTCTCCGCCCTTCAGCGCGGGGTTACCCTGGGACGGTGCCTGGAGACCGTTACCCGCCTGCGGGCAGCCCAGATTCCTGTGCCGGTGGTGCTCATGGGCTATTACAACCCCATTGTGGCTTACGGGCCGGAACGGACGGCCGCGGACGCTGCGGCGGCAGGGGTAGATGGGTTCATCGTAGCCGACCTGCCCGCCGAAGAAGCGGCCCCGTTCCAGAGCTACTGCGAGGCCCGTGGCCTGGCCCTCGTGCCCTTGCTGGCGCCCACCAGCACAGAAGAGCGCATAGCAGCCGCTTGCCGGAGCGCCCGTGGCTTTATCTACTGCGTCAGCCTGACGGGGGTCACCGGCGCTCGTGACCAGATGGCCCCGGGAGTGGCCAAGCTGGTCTCGACGGTGCGGAAGTACACGGCACTGCCCGTTGCTGTGGGGTTCGGCATCTCCCGCCGCCAGCACGTGGAGGCCATTGCCCCCTATGCGGACGCTGCCGTGGTGGGCAGCGCCCTCATTCAGGTCTTGGAGCAGGCGCCCAAGGACGAGCGCAGCACTCGCGCCGCCGCCTTCCTCCTTGGGCTCAAAGTCCCGCGCCCTCGGCAGGACGGCCCACCTGGGCCTCGCGGGAGGGCAGGCGCAGCCCACGATGCCGACACTCATCACCGGTGAGGTTGAACCATGACCCTGATGTGCCGCGGCATTCGGGGAGCTACTACTACCACTGAGAACACGAAAGAGGCCATCATCTCCGCCACCAGGGAGCTCCTGGACAAGCTGGTCCAGTCCAACCAGCTCGACCCCTTTGACGTGGCTGCCGCCCTGTTCACCACCACGGCGGACCTGGACGCAGAGTTCCCTGCACTGGCGGCACGCCAGATGGGATGGACATCAGTGGCGCTCATGTGCGGCCATGAGATGCGCGTCCCTGACGCGGTGCCCAAGTGTATCCGGGTCCTCATGCTGGTGAACACCGAAAAGCGCCCGGAGGAGCTTCAACACGTGTACCTCCGTGGAGCGGTGTACCTGCGGCAGCGGGGCATAAACTGATGCTGCGACGAGGAGGGCCTCCTGCGCCCAGGCCGCGCCCCCGAGGGTGGGTTGATGCGTGCAGCTTGAGACCCCTCTCCTGCCACTTCAACAGAGTAGAATATGCTAGACATGCAGAGAAGTCCTGAGGTGACAGCAATGATTGTGGTGATGCAGAAGGGTTGCGCTGAACAGGATGTCAACAATGTGGTAGCACACATAGAGAAGCGGCCGGGGCTCAAGGCCCACCTGTCCCGCGGCGAGGAACGCACGGTGGTGGGAGTCATCGGCCAGACCTTCCCAGAGCTGAAGGACGAGCTGGAGCTGCTGGAGGGCGTGTCGGAGGTGGTGCCCATCTCGAAGCCCTACAAGCTGGCCAGCCGTGAGGTCCAGGTAGATGATACCCGCCTCCAGGTGGGGAGTGCAGTCATTGGAGGGAACCAGGTGGTGGTGATGGCCGGCCCCTGCTCGGTGGAGAACGAGAAGCAGGTGCTGGAGACCGCCCTGGCGGTGAAGGCCGCCGGTGCCCAGGTGCTGCGGGGCGGCGCCTTCAAGCCGCGCTCTTCGCCCTACAGCTTCCGTGGCCTGGGGGTACAGGGACTGCGCTTCCTGGCCAAGGCCAGGGAGGAGACGGGCCTGCCTGTCATCACTGAGGTGATGACGGCGGAGGACGTGGAGTTAGTCGCCACCTACGCCGACATCCTCCAGATTGGCGCCAGGAACGTCCAGAACTTCATCCTGCTGGACGCCGTGGGCAAGTTGCGCAAGCCGGTGGTGCTGAAGCGCGGCTTCGCTACCCCCTACGAGGAATGGCTACTGGCCTCGGAGTACATCCTGGCGGGGGGCAACCGCCAGGTCATCCTCTGCGAGCGGGGCATCCGGACCTTCGAGACCTACACCCGCAACACCCTGGACCTGGCATCCATCCCCGTCATCCGACGGCTGAGCCACCTCCCCATCATGGCCGACCCCAGCCACGGCACTGGCAAGTGGCACCTGGTGGCCCCACTGGCGGTGGCCGCCGTGGCAGCGGGTGCCCACGGGTTGCTCATCGAGGTGCATCCCAACCCCGACCAGGCCCTGTCCGACGGCGCCCAGTCGCTGACCTTCGACAACTTCCGAAAGCTCATGGACAACGTGCGGGCCGTGGCCCAGGCCCTGGGGCGAACGGCCGGCCCGCCTGCGGAGTCCATCAGGCCCAGAGGCTGAGGTGTGGAGCTCATGGCAAAAAGGGACCACCCAGGACATGCGGCGAGGCCGTGTCACCCCCAGAATAGCGATTCAATCTGTAGGTCGTCCCGACGGGTCGGGACAACCCGACCGCCGTGGCCGGGCAGGTTCGTCCCGACGTGTCTAGATGAGTCGGGACGTTTCGGGATGGCCTACGGATGTGAATCGATATTTTCGGGTGCACCGCTTCGCTTGACGCTCCAAGGGGCCCATGCTACCATGCCTCATTGG
>JACQUK010000011.1 GCA_016210325.1 Chloroflexota bacterium | reverse complement strand
CCTGAGCTTGTCGAAGGGTGAACCGCTCATGGTTCGACAGGCTCACCACGAGCGGTTGTTTATGGCACCCTTTTCAGCAAGTAGGTACTAGTCCAGGGCCTGGACCTTGACCCGGTAGGTCCTGGACTTGCCCTTGATGGTGGTCTGGTAGGCTTCCGCGGAGGGCGGAAGCGCTGCGCCTGCGGGTACCCCCTCAATCTCGGCGTCCACCTCGTAGGTCTCGCCGTCCACTGTCACCCGGAACCGACGGGTGGCGCCCATGGCCGCCTGGTCCCTGATGCGCTGGAGCAGCGCCTCCTGCTGTCGCAGGACCTCGTGCCCCTCCTCGGGTGTCACCGACTTGAAGGTCATCTCGTCGCCTGGCGCTGCCTGGGCAAGCTGGCTCAGGTCGGCGCTGATGACGGTGGCGATCTTGGTGTAGCCGCCAGTGGTGCCCCGGTCGGCCAGCAGGATGATGGGCATGCCATCGCCCACTATCTGGACTGCGCCAAAGGGGACGCCGTCGGAGATGATGTCAGCCTTCTCCCTGTGCTGGACCTTGGGGCCCTGGAGGCGGTACCCCACTCGGTCCGACTGGGGTGTCACGGTATACTTGGAGGAGAGAAACGTCTGGATGCCCTCGGGTGTGAAGGCGTCATCTTGGGGACCCAGCACCACCCGTAGGATGTGCTGGTGGGTGTATTTGATAGAGGCCAGCTCGGGGGACTGCCTGGGCACGAACCTGGCAGGCCCGTTGAGCAGTGAGCCCAGCCTGTCCCCAGCCTTCAGAGCGCGGCCCTCCAGCCCGCCGATGCGGGCCCTGGTGTAGGTGGCGCGGCTGCCCATGACCCTGGGCACGTCTATGCCCCCGGCCAGGGCCACGTAGGCCCGCATGCCGTCACGCACGCCGGCGAAGGAGAGGAGGCTTCCCTGGTGTACCTGTACAGCGCTCCACATGGGGACCGGCTGGCCGTCCAGCAGCGGCCCCAGGTCGCCGCCGGCCACCGCGATGACGGTGTCAGCCAGGAAGCGCAGCTTGGGCCCCACCAGGGTCATCTCCAGGCCGGCCTCGCCCTCGGCGTTGCCCACCAACAGGTTGGCCGCCCGCAGGGCGAAGGGGTCCATAGCCCCGGAGACCGGCACCCCGTAGCGCTGGTAGCCATACCGCCCCAGGTCCTGGACCGTGGTCAGCAGACCAGGCTCCACGACTTCAAGTACATCCATTGCCTCTACTCCACGAGGTGGGTGCGGGCCTGGTAGGTGCCCGCTGCCACCGCCGCCTGGGTCTTGCGGTACTCCTCGTCGGTGATGCGCACGAAGCGCACGTAGTCGCCCGGCTGGAGGATAGCCGGCGGCTCCCGGTAGGGGTCGAAGAGCTTGATGGGCGTCCTGCCGATGAGCTGCCAGCCGCCGGGGCTTTCCAGCGGGTAGATGCCGGTCTGGCTCTCGGCGATGCCTACTGAGCCGGCGGGGATGACCGTGCGGGGTGTCTTGAGGCGCGGTGTGGCGATCTTCGGTGACATGCCCCCCAGGTAGGGGAACCCCGGTGTGAAGCCAATCATGTACACCAGGTAGTCGGTGCCGGCGTGGACCTGGACCACCTCGTCCGGGGCCAGCTTGTTATGCTGGGCCACGGTGCCCAGGTCAGGGCCATACTCACCGCCATAGACCGTGGGGACCTCTACCACCTTCGGCTTCTCGACGGGCACCTCTTCCAAGTGTTGCTCCAGGCGGGCCAGTTGCTCCGTTAAGTCCTGCCGAGAGACGCGCAGGGGGTCGTAGTACACCAGCACCGAGCGGTAGGTGGGCACCAGGTCCACCACGCCGGTGACACCCTGCTTTTCAACGGCCAGGAACATGTTGCGGACCCTAGTGTTGGCCTCCCGGCTGATGGCGTTGCCAAACTCCACCAGGAGGGCTTTGTCCCCACAAGGGAGGAACCGGGCGCGCTCGTACATCTCGTGCCTCCGTAAGGCTCAGGCCGTGGGGTTCTAGAGGAAGGTCCCCATCGGCGCAACCTTCACCCCAGCAGCTTCCAACTCCTTCTTCAGCGCAGCGGCCATCTCTACCGCGCCGGGGGTATCGCCGTGGAGGCACAGGGTATCGGCGCGGACCGGGATCTCCTGGCCGGTGATGGCCTTGGCCTTCCCCTGGGTGACCATCTGGAGGCTGCGGGCGACGACTTCCTTGGTGTCGTGGATGACGGAGCCGGGCTTGGAGCGAGAGACCAGGGTGCCGTCCGGGTTCAGGGCCCGGTCAGCGAAGGCCTCCTTGGCCACTCGGACGCCCATCTTCTGGGCCACCTCGACCCAGGGGGTGCCGGCCAGCACCACCAGGATCATCGTGGGGTCCACCTCCAGGACCGCCTCGCAGATGGCCCGGGCCAGCTTCTCGTCGTTGGCTGCCATGTTGTACATGGCCCCGTGGGGCTTCACGTGCTGGAGCTTCTTGCCCTTGGTGAAGGCCTGGAGCGCCCCAATCTGGTAGATGACGTAGTCCTTGGCCTCGCTGGGGTCTACCGCCATGTTCCTGCGGCCGAACCCCATCAGGTCGGGGAAGCTGGGGTGGGCACCGACGGCCACGCCTTGTTTCTCAGCCAGTTGGACCGTGTGACGCATCCATATAGGGTCGCCCGCGTGCCAGCCGCAGGCCACGTTGGCGGAGGTGATGTGTTTCACCACCTCCTCGTCGAAGCCCAGCTTGTAGGTGCCGAAGCTTTCGCCCATGTCGCAGTTGAAGTCAATCTTGGCTGCCATGAAGGTGCCCCCCCTGAAGGCTCTCTTGGGAAAACGGCCTGAAACCTGGCTATCGGCGTCTGCGTTGCCACACTGCTCTGAAGCGGGCAACCTTGGCCCATTATAAGGGATGGCTGTTCCCCAGGCCAGACGGAGACTGTGGCGCAACACGGCGCTAGCTTGTGCTATAATTCACGCCAAGCTTCTGCCAGGGTTGCCAGATGCAGGAGGTGACGGCCCCCATGAACGCTGAGGAGTTGAGGCAGGCTATCGGCACCAGCATCGGTGCCCAGGGAATGGCCTTCCTGGTGCTGGTGGTGCTTGGCCTGCTGACTGCCTTCTTGCCCCGCCTCGTGGCTAGTCCGGTGGTGCGTCGGCTGTTGCAGACCGGGGCTGCCGAAGAGAAGGAGGGCGAGGCCGAGCTCCCCGCAGACCGTGACCGGGAGTTGGCGGCAGTCATTGCTCTGAGTCTGGCGATGGCGATGGAGGAAGGCGGCGAGAGGCGGGTGGTCCCTACGGCGAGTGGCGCAGCCCGGCCCGGCAGTCCATAGCTGTGCTCAAGGCAAGCCGGCCCGAAGCGGCAGTCGTGAGGTGACACTGTGACAGAGGTCCTGGAGGTCTTCAAGCACTCAGGCATAGCCAACCTGAGCTGGGGCAACCTGGTCCTCATCCTGGTGGGCCTGGGCTTCGTCTACATTGCCGTCATCAAGAAGATGGAGCCATATGTGCTCCTCTCTATTGGGTTGGGGATCGTTATCGCCAACCTTCCCCTGACAGGGTTGAACGTCTTCGATCCCAGCGGACGGCCCCAGGCGTCGGGCCTCTTTGGGGTCCTCTTCAACTACACGCTGCGCTTCTGGAACATCCTGCCACCCCTCATCTTTCTGGGGCTGGGTGCCCTGACGGACTTTGGGCCTATCATTGCCAACCCCAAGACCCTGATCCTGGGTGCTGCGGCACAGTTTGGCATCTTCATCGCCTTCTGGCTGGCCCTGTTGACGGGGCTGTTCGACATCAGGGAGGCGGCTTCCATCGGCATCATTGGCGGCGCCGATGGCCCCACCACCATCTTCATCTCCGCCCACCTGGCTCCCCACATGCTGGCCCAGACGGCTATCATCGGCTACTCCTACATCGCCAGCGTGGTCATCCTCCAGCCACCCATCATGCGGCTCCTGGTCCCCAAAAAGGAGCGCGCCATCGAGATGCGGACCGTCCGCAACGTCTCCAAGCTGGAGAAGCTGCTGTTCCCCATTCTGGGGATGATCGCCATCATCCTGCTGGTGCCGGACTCGGCGCCGCTGGTGGCCATGTTCATGATTGGCAACATCTACCGCGAGGCGGGGGGACTGGTGCCGCGCCTCCACGACGCCTCGTCCAATGCGATTCTGAACGTTGTCACTATCTTCCTGATGCTGACGGTGGGTGCCCAGCTAACGGCGGAGCGCTTCTTCACTCTCAGGTTCTTGACCATCCTCGGCCTGGGGTGGGTGGCTTTTGCTGGTGGTACTGCTATGGGACTCCTGTTTGCACGGCTTATGAACCTCTTCCTCAAGGAGAAGATCAACCCTCTCATCGGTTCCGCCGGGGTCTCAGCCGTGCCCATGGCCGCGCGCCTCTCGCACATCATTGCCCAGCAGGCCAACCCCCGGGCCTTCATCCTGCCCCATGCCATGGGCCCCAATGTGGCTGGCGTCATCGGCTCCGCGGTGGTAGCGGGTGTGTTCATCTCCCGGCTCGGTGGAGGGTAAGCCAGTACGCCTGAGACTAGACCGCGGTAGGAACTCGAAAACAGCGATTGACCTGCGTAGGGCATCCCAACACGTCCCGAGTCGTCCCGACCCGTCGGGACGACCCACAGATTGAACCGCTTTTCTTGGCCAGGAACTGGAATACTGGCGCCGCGCCGCCGCATGGTGTAGGCTGAGAGTCAGGCCCCAGGTCGCCTGGGATAGGGCATCCGCTGCTCTGCGGGGCCTTATCGCTGGGGGGAGGCGACAAGATGGGCAGTCCACTCTTTGCGCACACGGCGTCGAGACGGCGGCGCTACCCGGGGAAGGTTGCGCTCTTCGGGTCCGGGGAGTCTGCTCCCAGCGGGCGCGCAGTGCACGAGCGCCTGCTGGCGGAGCTGGAGCCGCCGGTCTCCATTGCAATCCTGGAAACGCCTGCTGGGTTCCAGCCCAATAGCTACGCGGTGGCCACCCAGGTCCGGGACTTCATGCTGGCACACCTACAGAACTACCACCCCGACGTCGTTGTTGTCCCCGCACGGCGGAAAGGGACTCCCTTCACCCCTGATGACCCCCAGATTGTGGCGCCTCTCCTGAAAGCCAACTACATCTTCATGGGGCCGGGCAGTGCTACCTACGCCGTCCGCCACCTGGAGGGCACCCTGGCCTGGCGGCACACCCTGGAGCAGCATCGCCAGGGCAGTGCCCTGTGCTTCGCCAGCGCGGGGGCGCTGGCGGTGGGCACCTGGGTGCTGCCAGTCTACGAGGTCTTCAAGGCAGGGGCCGACCCACACTGGGTAAGGGGGCTGGACCTGTTTGGCCGCTACGGCCTGGACCTGGCCATTGTGCCTCACTGGAACAACGCCGAGGGTGGCGCGGGCCTGGACACCAGTCGTTGCTTCATGGGGCGAAGCCGCTTCGAGGAGCTTCTGGCGCTTCTCACTTCTTCCACGCGAGTCCTGGGTATTGATGAACACACGGCGGTGATGTTCGACTTCAGCCGTGGCATGGCCCAGGTCCAGGGAAAGGGAGTGGCCACGCTCCTTGGCAGCCAGGACGAGCACCGCTACCCAAGGGGCAGCAGCTTCCCGTTGGCGGCACTGGGGGACTACCAGGCCCCTCTCCCCCTGGACGTCTTGGAGCCGTCAGGCATGAGGGACAGGGAGCAAGCCACGGAGGGACTGTCGCCCCCCGTGGTCCGCCTGATGCGGCAGCGGGAGGAGGCGCGGCGAGCGCGGGACTGGCCCCAAGCGGACGCGCTGCGCCGGCAGTTGGCCGAGCTGGGCTTTGAGGTGCAGGACACACGCGAGGGGCCCCGTTGGCGCAGGGCCGGCCGGCCAGGAGAGGTGTGGCAGCCTCTGGACGTGCCGCGGGCCTACGAGGAACGGCGCGCTGCTAACGAGTGATGCCCTGCTGCCGCAGATGCGAGACATCCTCGGCAGTGTAGCCCAGTGAACACAGAATCTCCTCGGTGTGCTGCCCCAGGACCGGCGACGGCCCACGGGCGGCCACCGGAGTCCCGCTCATCGTCACTAGTGGCCCCGAAGTCTTGAACTTGCCCGCCAGCGGGTGCTCCAGCTCTACCACGAACCCGTTGGCCAGGGCCTGCTCGTCCTCCATCAGCTCGTCCGGGAACCTCACTGGTCCTGCCGGGATGCCCCTGGCGTCAAGAATGGCCAGCCACTCCCCAGTTGTCTTCTCCTTGAACAGGGCCTCGGCCTGTCGCACCAGCCGCTCGCTGGACAACTGTGCCTCTTCACTGTCGGGGTCGTAGCCGGGCTCGAAGCGGATGTCCCGGATCCCCAGCAACGATGCCATTCTCTTGCGCAGGGGGTCGCTGAGGCACCCAAGGGCGATGACGCCGTCTTGAGTGCGGTAGGTGCGGTAGTAGACATTATTGACAGCCGGCTTGGGGCGGTAGGCCCGGTACACGCCAAGCAGGTCTTCGTAGCTGCTTCCGGCGGCCCGTAGAGCCGCCAGGGTGTCCAGGAACTCCTGTCGCGGCGGGCCGTCGAGGCTCTCGACGGACACGAACCGCATGTTCTGGATAGCGAGGGCGGTGGCCAGCAGGGCCGTCTCGATCTTCTGTCCCTGGCCGGTCCGCTCCCGGGCGTAGAGGGCGCCGCAGACCCCCCAGGCCATGGCGATGCCGGTGGCGAAGTCGGCGATGGCGGAAGACTGGACCTGCACCGGGACACCGTCCTGGACCTTTCCCTCTGACGTCATGAGTCCGGTCATGGCCTGGACGACGATGTCGTACCCGGGGCGCTGGCTGTGGGGGCCCCTCCGCCCGAAGCCGGTGTTGTCGCAGTAGACGAGCCGGGGGTTCAAGGCCGAGAGGGTCTCGTAGTCAATGCCCAGCTTGTGGGGGACATCCGGCCGGTAGTTCATCAGGGCCACGTCTATTCGCCGCACCAGGCGGTAGACGACCTCTCGACCCTCGGGCTTGGTGAGGTCCAGCGGCAGGCTCCGCTTGCCCCGGTTCAGCGAGAGGTAAGGGCGGCTCTCCATGGGCATGAAGGGCTGGTTGCTGCGCCAGGGCTCCCCCCAGGGAGGCTCCACCTTGATGACGTCGGCACCCATGTCGGCCAGGAGCACGCCGCAGAAGGGACCGGCGATCACTTCTGAGAACTCAAGGACCTTGACTCCGTGCAATGGCCCTGCCATGTTCGCCTCCCCCGTGCTGTGTCAAAAGGGCCAGGCCTGCGGGAGGCCCCTCAAAGCTAGCAACATACCAGAGCTGGTCTGGACTTTGCGCCCCAGCATGGCACCGGAGGGCCGCCCTGTCAAGCTTGAGCACGCCCCCGAAACTAGCGCCCTGAAACTAGCGATTGACTCTCGTAGGGCATCCCGACACGTCCCGATTCATCGGGACACGTCGGGACGAACCTGCCCGATCACGATGGTCGGGTTAGGAAACCCGACCTACACATTCAATCGCTATTCTTGGGACGCCGGCACCGGTTCCATGGACAACACCCCTTGCATAATGCAGGCTCACGGGACTCTCTGCCGTGGCCTGCTCCGTGGCCGCCGGCCTGGCCGGTAATCCGCCTGAGGTCCTGCATTACGGATGCTGCTGTGGTTGACATCGGCGCGAACACGATGGTACGATTGATTTATCAGGGTATGTAAATTTCGTTGTACGGTGTCAAGGTGGCAGTGGAAGACGGAATGGAGGTGACGCCGTGGTCAGGATAATCAATCTCTTTGGCCGTCGTGTTGCCCCGGCTCAGGCGAAGCAGCCGGCCCCCCGTGGCCCGTCCTCGGGAGAACAAGCGCCGCCGGAGGACCCGGCAACTCGACTCCAGAGCCTGCTGAAGGGGCACAAGATCGTCTCGTCCCCATTCCTTTCGGCAGACGTAGCCTACCTGGTGGCGGACGCTATGCCTGGGGAGCACCTGGTGCAGGCATGGACCACAGAGGACTGGCTTCTCAAGGATGTGCGGTGGAACGGCGCCACCCTGGCCACGGATGGCGCTCACGCCTGGTTCGGCGTCACCTCCCTCCGTATTGCCGCAGGGAGGGTCAGCAAGAACTGGCGGGAGCAACTGGCCACGGTCAGTGTGAGGTTCTCCGACGTCAGCTACGTTTCCCCCGAGCGCGGCCTGGATGGCATGTGGCACCTCATGGTCACCACCAGCGAGGGGACCCTGGACGTTGCCCTGGACCCCGCTGTTGAAGAGGTGGTTATCAAGGCGCTGGCGGACATGGTCTGGGGGAAGGGCGAGTTGCTGGCGGCCTAGGGCCAGGGGCTTGTCCGACCTCTTCTCAAGGCATTGCTTGCTCGCCATGTGGGCCTGGCCTGACGCTAAGAGCCAGGCCGCAGTTCACGATGTGCCTGCAAAGGTGCGGCTGACCTCATTTTGGTCGGGCAGTCACCGTAGTCTGCTGAAGCAAGCCGAGCATAGGGGTCTTGCATAGGTCACACCTGAGCGCTTTCCGCAAGCATGGCAGTAGGCTTCAGGATATTCTTCATTGCCCCATTCTGCCCAGACGTCGTAGCAGGCGGCGCAAAGCGGCCTGGACGGATTAAGGGGAGTTGGCTTTCCGCAGCGTATGCACGCACCCGCTTCGTGCCGGGACACGGCGTGTACCGGCTTGGGCGCAGGTCCTCTGACCTCTTTTGGCCAGATTTGCTCTACTGGAGTCGCCTGCTTGAGCAGCCTCTCGGTGACATAAGAGCGGACCTGCTGCTCGGCTTCCTTGTCCCGGATGACCAGCGCTATTTCAAGTGAGTTCTTGGTAGAGGATTCCGTAAGGTTCATTGAGCTTACGAGGACCGTATGCTCGTTCAAGTAGATCTTGGCGTGAAGGCCTTTCACTCCCCAAACTTTGACGCCATTCCCCACGAGCTCACTGACTGATTTGCCCTGCACCACGTCAGGCTCGTACCGAACGATAGCTACAACGTTGGCGCGTCGCTTGACAGCAAGCCCCAAGGCATCTTGAAGGTGGCCCCAGCGGGTCAAATCTAGGTAAGGGCTGACGAGCACCACGTAGTGCCGGGCTTCTCGGACGACCGCCAACACCTGGGATGCAATCTCATCGTCCACGAAGACCGTCTTCTGGGTGCTATCCACGGCAAGCTCCTTCCTGTTGGCACGGACGCAAGCTTGCGCTCCGGACTGATAGCCTTAGACCGGGAAAGGGTGCACAGCGGTAGGCGCTGTGTTACGCCTTGGTGGCTTCCAGCTTCGCCACTGCCTCCCGCAGCTTGCGGAGGCACCGCTCCCTCCCCAGCACCTCCATGGTCTGGAACAGGGGCGGCGCCGCAGTGCGGCCTGTGGTTGCCACGCGAATGGCGCCGAAGAGTTGCCCTGCCTTTACCCCTAGCTCCTCCACCAGCGGGCGGATGGCTGCTTCCAGGGAGGTGAGGTCGAAGGAGGCGAGCGCTTCAACGGCTGCCAGGACGCGCTGTAGCCCGCGCAGGGTGCCTTCCCGGTCCATGCCCTTCTGCACCAGCAGGGCTGGGTCATACTCCAGCCGCTCCACGAAGAAGAAGGAGGTCAGCTCCGCACCCTCAGCCAGGGCCTTGAGCCGCTCCTGGACCAGGGGGACGATGCGCCGGAGGTAGTCGCGGTCTACCGGGCGGGCCACTTCGTCGGGCAGACCGCCCTGCGAGGCGGGGCGCTCCAAGAGGGGCACCAGTCGGTTCGCCAGGTCCTCCGGAGCGAGCTGGCGTATGTAGACCCCGTTCAGCCACAACAGCTTTTCGCTGTTGAAGATGGCCCCCGCCTTGGTGATGCGCTCCAGGGAAAAGTGCTGCACCACCGTCTCCCGAGACATCACCTCGGTGCGGTCGTCCAGGGACCAGCCCAGCAGCACCAGGAAGTTGAACAGGGCTTCAGGCAGGAAGCCCTGCTCCCGGTAGGCCAGCACCGAGGTGGCGCCGTGCCGCTTGGACAGCTTGGCGCGGTCCGGTCCCAGGATCATGGGCAGGTGAGCGAACAGCGGCGGTTCCCACCCGAAGGCCTGGTAGAGCAGCAGGTGCCGAGGCGTGCTGGGCAGCCACTCCTCGGCGCGCATCACGTGGGAGATGCCCATGTGGTGGTCGTCCACCACGCTGGCCAGATGGTAGGTCGGGAACCCGTCGGACTTCAGGATGACGAAGTCGTCCAAGAGGTTGTTCTGCCAGGTCACCTCGCCGCGCACCAGGTCGTTGACGGCTGAATGCCCCTCCTGGGGCACCCGGAAGCGCACGACAGATGGCGTGCCCTGGGTCTCCATCTCGCGGCGCTGAGCGTCGGTCAGGTCGCGGCAGCGGCGGTCGTAGCCCGGTGGACGCTTCTCCTGGGCCTGTTGTTTGCGGAGCTCCTCAAGCCGCTGCGGCGAGCAGTAGCAGCGGTAGGCGTGCCCTCCGCTGACAAGCTGTTGAGCCGCCTCGTGGTACAGCGGCAGACGCTGGGACTGGAAGTAGGGGGCATGGCGGCCGTGGCTCTCCTGCGCCTGGCCGGTCGGGCCCTCGTCCCAGTCCAGCCCCAGCCAGTGCAGGGACTCCAGAATGGCTTCCACCGCGCCGGGGATGTAGCGGTCCCGGTCGGTGTCCTCGATGCGGACGATGAAGGCTCCCCCGTGGCGGCGGGCGAAGAGCCAGTTGAACAACGCCGTGCGGATGTTCCCCACGTGGGGCTCGCCAGTGGGGCTGGGCGCGTACCGGACGCGCACGGGCTGTGACGACATACGTTGATACCTCCGCTGGTTATTGTAGCCCCAGCAGCCGGGCCGCGTTATCCCCAAGGACGAGCGCGCGCTCCTGCGGGGCGAGACCTGCGGCCCCTACCTGTTCCAGTGCCCTGCGGTAGGGGACCAAAGGGAAGTCCGTGCCGAACAGGAGGTGGTCGGCTCCCACCAGGTCGGCGGCCACGCGGTAGACCCGTGGCTGGTAGAGGAACGGCGAGGCTGCCGAGTCGAAGTAGACATTGGCCAGGGCCGCCGCTACCTCGGGCATCAGGGCGTAGAAGGGGAGCCCGCCCCCGAAGTGAGCGGCCACGATGGTAACCCGGGGAAACCCCTGCGCCAGCGCCAAGACTTGGTCCGGCGTGGTGTGCCCCTTGCCAGGGTAAAGGTGCCCCACCGGCTCCGAGGCGTGGGCCAGCACGATGAGCCGGTGCTGCTCCGCCACCTGCATCAGCGGCCCCATCGCTGCTGGGTCTGCTAGCGAGAATCCCTGCGTGTCCGGGTGCAACTCGCCAAGGCCCCGCATGCCGTTGCGGGCGCAGCGCTCCGCCTCACGGGCCGCGGCCTCGCCCCAGGCGGGGTTGACGCCGGCGAAGCCCACCAGGCGGTGGGGAAAGCGCGCGGCTGACTCGGCCAAATAGTCGTTGCAGGCCCTCGCCAGCTCGATGTCGGTCCAGCCGATGCCAGCCGCCACGGCGACGTCTACCCCGGCCTCGTCCATAGCCGCCACCAGCTTGTCCGCCGAGGCCATCTTGGCCTTGGGGCTGGCGTAGAGGGTGCCGAAGGTGGCGTCGCGATGCAGGAACTCATCCCTGCGCTCGCGCAGCCAGGGCGGAAAGCAGTGGGTATGGGAGTCTACCAGCATTCGTGTGAGTCCTCTGTCCATCGCAAGCGGTGCTGCTGATTGTACCATGCATGGCGAAAGTAACATTGTCCGTAGGGAGAGGCCGATGCTATAATCTGTTTCCTATGGTACAGACAACACGTCCGCTTGCTATCGCCGTCATCGGGGGCGGTTCGCCGCCGCCCGAGGCGCTGGAGCTTGCTCACCAGGTGGGCCGCGAGCTGGCGCGGCGGGGTGCCGTGGTGGTCACGGGCGGACTGGGTGGTGTCATGGAGGCGGCCTGCCGCGGCGCCAAGGAGGCTGGCGGCCTGACCGTGGGCATCATCCCAGGCAGCGACCCGGCCAGTGCCAACCCCTACGTGGACATTGTCATTGGGACCGACATGTCTTTCGCCCGCAACGTCATCGTGGTCAAGTCGGGCCGCGCGGTCATCGCGGTTGATGGCGCCTACGGCACCCTTTCCGAGATCGCTCACGCCCTGGGCGAAGGTATTCCCGTCGTCGGGCTGGGGACCTGGAGCTTCGGAGTGAATGGCAGGCTGGACAGGGCCATCATTCAGGCCGCTGACCCGGTGGACGCGGTGGAGAAGGCCATCGCCGCCGCCCGGCGGCGCGACGAGGCCCCGGCTGCCAGGGTGCGCGCTCCAGGACTGGCCCAGTGAAGGCGGCCATCGCCGGCCTCCGTGCCAGAGAGGTGCTGGACTCCCGTGGCAACCCCACGGTGGAGGCGGAGGCCCGTCTGTCCGATGGCTCGGTCGGGCGCGCTGCTGTCCCTTCCGGTGCCAGCACCGGCGCCCACGAGGCCGTCGAGCTGCGGGATGGCGACCCGCGCCGCTACGGCGGCAAGGGCGTCTCGAAGGCCTGTGCCAACGTTGCTCTCATCGCAGAACACCTGCTTGGCGCCGACCCCTTCGACCAGGGCGCCCTTGACCGGCGCCTCATCGAGCTGGACGGCACGCCCAACAAGGCGGTGCTGGGCGCCAATGCGGTGCTGGGGGTGTCTCTGGCCGTGGCCCACGCCGCGGCGGCTTCCAGGTGCGTGCCGCTGTACCGCTACCTGTCCCAGGGTGGTCTTTCTCTACCCGTGCCGCAGTTCAACATTCTGAACGGAGGCGTTCACGCGCAGGGCTCGGTGGACTTCCAGGAGTTCATGGTGATTCCTGCCGGGGCGCCCACCTTCGTCGAGGCGCTGCGGGCCGGTGCCGAGGTCTACGCTGCCCTCAAGAAGCTGCTGCGCCAAGGCGGCCACAACACCAACGTCGGTGACGAAGGAGGCTTTGCGCCCTCCCTTCCCGCTAACCGCGATGCCTTACAAGTGGTCTTGGAGGCGGTCAAGCTGGCGGGCTACCGTCCAGGCCAGGATGTCTTCCTGGGGCTGGACGTGGCAGCCTCGGAGCTGTACCGGGACGGCCGATATGTGCTGGCGAGAGAAGGGGTGTCGCTGACAGCAGTCCAACTCGTGGAGCTGTACAGCAGCCTCTGCGAGAGCTACCCGGTCCTCTCCATCGAGGACGGTATGGCCGAGGACGACTGGGAAGGCTGGCAGCTGCTGGCCCGCCGTCTGGGCGGCAGGGTGCAAATAGTGGGCGACGACCTCTATACGACCAACGTGCAGCGTATTCAGAAGGGTATCCAGCTCAGGGCCAGCAACGCGGTGCTCATCAAGCTGAACCAGATCGGCACCCTGGCCGAGACCCTGGAGGCGGTCCGGCTGACGCAAAAGGCAAGCTGGGGGACGGTCATCAGCCATCGCTCCGGAGAGACGGAGGATACCACCATCGCTGACCTGGCGGTGGCGACAGCGGCCGGGCAGATCAAGACCGGCGCCCCTGCCCGCGCCGAGCGTACGGCTAAGTACAACCGGCTGCTGCGCATCGAGGAGGAGCTAGGCGGCGAGGCCCGCTACGCCGGGCTGGGCGCCTTCCGGCACGTGGGGAGGTAGAGATGTTGACGGCGTACATAAACAAGGCAATGAAGAGAGCCAGTTGTCGAAAGCTGGACGATGGGACCTTTTTCGGCGAGATCCCGGGATTCCAGGGTGTGTGGGCAAATGCCGGCACCCTTCAAGCATGCCGTCGAGAGCTGAGGGAGGTCCTTGAAGAGTGGCTGCTCATGAAACTTAGAGATGGCGACGAGGACATTCCAGAGCTAGGCGGTATCACCTTGGCGGTCAAAAAGGAAAGTGCGTGAAGCCGCTCCCACGCAGGGAAGTGGTTAGAAGGCTTTGGTCTCTGGGCTTTGAAGGCCCTTTCAGCGGCGGGAAACACCCTTTCATGAAAAAGGGACGACTGAAGCTCCATGTCCCTGGGGAACATCGGGGAGACATTTCGGTGCCCCTCCAGAAGGAACTCTTGGAGCAGGGTGGCATTGCCACTGAGGAATGGGAACGCGCGTAAACCCTTAGCCACGCAGGAGGTGTTACTATGCCAGTCCGCGTCGGCATCAACGGCTTCGGGCGCATTGGGCGGCAGGTGCTCAAAGCTATCATGGAGCGCCATCCGGGGGCCGTGGAGGTGGTGGCCGTCAATGACCTCACGGACCCCAAGACCAATGCCCACCTGCTGAAGTACGACTCCAACTACGGCCGCTTCCCCGGCACCGTTGAAGCCAAAGGGAGCGACCTGGTGGTAAACGGGAAGGCCGTCCGCGTGTTCGCCCAGCGGGAGCCGGCCCAGATACCCTGGAGCGAGGTCGGCGCCCAGATTGTCGTTGAGTCCACCGGCCGCTTCACCGACGCTGCCAAGGCCGGCGCCCACCTCAAGCAGGAGACGGTCAAGAAGGTTATTATCTCTGCCCCGGCCAAGGGCGAGGACTTGACCGTGGTGCTGGGGGTCAACGGGGACAAGTACGACCCGGCACGCCACCGCGTCATTTCCAACGCCTCCTGCACCACCAACTGCGTGGCCCCCCTGGCCAAGGTGCTCCATGACCGCTTCGGCATCCAGAAGGCGCTGATGTCCACCATCCACGCCTACACCAACGACCAGCGTATCCTGGACCAGTTCCACGAGGACCTGCGGCGGGCGCGGGCGGCGGCCATGAACATCGTGCCCACCACCACCGGCGCGGCGCGGGCGGTAGGCTTGGTCATCCCGGAGCTCCAGGGCAAGGTCCACGGCCTGGCCTTCCGGGTGCCTGTCTCCACCGTCTCCATCACCGACCTGGTGGCGGTCACCGAGCGTCCGGCAAAGGCCGAGGAGGTCAATGCTGCGTACCAGGAGGCGGCGCAGGGCAAGCTGAAGGGCATCCTGGAGTACTGCACCGAGCCCCTGGTCAGCGAGGACTTCAAGGCGGACCCGCATAGCTGCATCTTCGACTCGCTGTCCACCATGGTCATTGGCGGGAACCTGGTGAAGGTGCTGGGCTGGTACGACAACGAGTGGGGCTACTCGTGCCGCACCGCCGACCTGTGCGCCTTCGTGGCGGGCAAGGGGTTGTAGGGAGACGAAACGTTCTGAAAGCTGCCGTGGATGGTGAGCAGGCCTAACCTCGAAATAGCGACACTGAATTATCTCCGAGTCGTGGCAAAAAGGCTTCGGACGCTGTCGGCCGAACCGCCAATGTTGCTAGGCCGCTACATTCTTCCAGTTGAGTCGCGCTTAGGGCCAGAGCTCGCCCATCCGAGGCTCCCCGAAGTGGCACAACTGCGAGAGCTTCTGATAGAGACGGGCATTCCGGCGGAGCGCGTACCCTACGGGTTCCTGCTCCCGCTCGTTCAGGGCTGCCTTGCGGCGCCGTACAGGTTCAATCGCAGGCGAGTGCGAAGAGCAACAGCCTTTCGTGAGTTCTTGTCGGTGGCGTTGGACGGGACAGTGGTGGCACGGTCGCAGGATTTGGTGGTCTTGGATCTTGCGTGCGGGCCTCTTGAGCTTGAACGGGGCGTGATGCTGCGACCGATGACTGCCTCGGAACACCAGGATTTGTGCTCTTCGCGCGTAGGCGCAGGTGGCTTGTTCGTCGCCTTCGGGCCTTTTCCGTGGGATCAGAATGTGCTGAATATTGCTGTCGAGTATTCAAGACGAGAAAGCGGGGAAGTAGGCGACCCGGGACAGTCGCCGCGGCTTCTATCGGAACGCCGCCTAGCCGTCTTGGCTAGCCTCGTGCTTGTGTCTGCCGGGCGTGTTGATGTGGAGCATCTGGGCGCAGGTAACAACTACGATCTGACGCATTACGCGATAGCGCGCCATTTTGAGCTAAGGGCGTTTGCAGGCGGCAACACAAGGTATGTGCTCACGCGGAAGCTGGCCAAGCGTCTCAAGAAGGCCTGGCCTCGTCTGCGGGAGATTCTTGGATCTGAGAGCCACTACTTGAGGCTGCCTGCGCTGCGGCTCCTAGACGGCGCTTCGAGAGACCGGGCTGATGACGCTATAGTGGACTACTCCATTGGCCTCGAGGCCTTGCTCACGGCAGGAGCAAGGGACGAACTCAGCTATCGGTTGGCTCTTCGTGGCGCACACATCTTGACATGGGATGGTGGGAACAGGAAACAGCGGTTCAACGAGCTCCGCGACTTCTATAATGTGCGAAGCTCGATAGTGCACGGTAGCAAGATCCCCCAAGCAGACTTGGAAGGCGCTCGCTCTGTAGGCGAGAGTGCACTGCGGGCTATCTGGTGGTGGTGTTTCGATCAAGAGGCGGACGGTTTGAAGAGAGCAACCCAGATTGTGGACGAGCGCATTCTGAGCTAAGCGGCCAACGCCCCCTGCCCTTCGCCCCACAGATTTCTTGTACACTGGTTCCATGCACCAACTTGCCTCAATGGCCGGAGCGCCGACAGAGCATTCCACCCTGCAACGTAGCCCATCCTTCTGGCGCCGCAGCGCCGTCACTATCACGCTGACAGCCCTGCTGGCGGCGGCCCTCGCGCTGCGCCTCTACGGCATCAACTGGGACAGCGGCCACCTGTTCCACCCCGACGAGCGGGCCATTCTCTGGTGCGTCAACGACCTGGGCCATGACCCTTCGTACTATACTGAGCACCGCTTCTGTGGCACCGAGAAGGCGCCCTGGAATCCCGCCTGGTTCCCCTACGGCTCCTTCCCGCTGTACCTGCTGAAGGGCGTCCAGATCGCCCTGAGCCCCGTGGCGCAGCTTGGCCTGGCCGAGTTACGCATTCCCGGCCGCGCCCTCTCTGCCTTGGCGGACACGCTGACGGTGCTGCTGGTGTTCCTGCTGGGCGCACGCCTCTTTGGGCGGCGGACGGGGCTGCTGGCGGCGGCCTTCGCCGCCTTCGCCGTGCTGCACATCCAGCTCAGCCACTTCTACACTGTGGACACGTTGCTGACGCTGCTCGTGGTGCTGGCCGTGCTGGCGATGGTGCCGGTGGCAGCCCGGGGCAGCCTGCGGGCGGCAGCCCTGGCGGGCGCCTTCACCGGCCTGGCCCTGGCCACCAAGTTCAGCGCCGCTCCTCTGCTGCTGCCGCTGGGCCTGGCGCCCCTGCTGTACGCCGTCTCGGGCACCGGTGACCACCTGCGCTTTTCCAGGCCCACCGAGCAACGGCTGACACGGGCAGTGGGGGCCCTTGTAGTGGGGATTGCTGTTGCTGGTGTCACCTTCTTTGTGGCGCAGCCCTACGGGGTGCTGGACTGGCGGGAGTTCGCGGCCGACGTGCTGGAGCAGGGCCAGATGGTGCGCCGCGTGCTGGACTACCCCTACACCCGCCAGTATATCGGCACCACGCCATACCTCTACCACGTCAGCCAGCTTACCCGCTTCGGCCTGGGCTGGCCCCTGGGCATCGTCGCATGGGCCGGGCTACTGTTCGGGATGGGCGCGCTGCTCTGGGGGCGTCGCAAGGGCGACCTGCTCATCCTGGCATGGGTGCTGGCATACTTCGGCATCGTGGGAGGGTTCCAGGTCAAGTTCTTGCGCTATATGCTGCCGGTCACGCCCTTCCTGCTCCTGTATGGCGCGCGGATGCTGGTGGCCCTCTATGACCATGCCAAAAGGCTTCGCTTGCCAAGCCTGGGGTGGCTCTGGCGAAAGGTAACACCTGCACGGGCCGTGGCTGCCGTCATCGCCCTTGTGGTGGGTGCCACCGCGTTCTACGCCCTGGCCTATGAGGGCATCTACGCTGGCCCCCATCCGGCCGTGAGGGCGTCGGACTGGCTGCGAAGCAACGCGACGCCCGGGTCGCTGGTCTTGAAGGAGCACTGGGACGAGGCGCCACCCAACCTGAGCGCCTTTCAGATGGAGGAGCTCCCTCTGTATGACCCTGACACCCCTGCCAAGGCGAGCTCGCTGGCAGAACAGCTTGGCCGGGCCGACTACCTGGTCCTCTACAGCAACCGGCTCTACGGCACCATCCCACGGTTGCCAGAGCGCTACCCCATGTCCACTGGCTACTATCAGCTCCTCTTTTCTGGTGAGTTGGGTTACCAGTTGGCCCACTTCGAGGTCACGGAGCCGAAGCTGCCGGGCTTAGCCCTGGCTGACGATACTTTCGCACGGCCCGGCCTTCCAGTGCCTGGGCCGCTGGCCCAGTGGAAGCCGGCCTTGCTCACTCTCAACCTAGGCGCTGCCGACGAGAGCTTCACGGTCTATGACCACCCCAAGGTGCTGGTCTTCAGAAACGACCACGCCCTGTCATCCGGGCAGATAGCGGCCCTGCTCAGGGAGAAGCTGGCGTCCCCAACGGCAGGCGCGCAGCAACGGAAGGTGCCCGCGCTCCTGACTTCCTCTGAGTGGAGGGCGCAGCAGGCAGGAGGCACGTGGCGGGAGATCATCCACCCTGCGAGCTGGCCGGCCCGCATGCCGGTGTTGGCCTGGCTGCTGGTAGTCTACGCCTTCTCGCTGGCCGTGGCCCCGCTGGTCTTCCTGGCCTGCCGCGGCCTGCCCGACCGGGGCTATCTGCTGTCCCGACCCCTGGGGCTGCTGCTGTTCGCTTACCTCCCCTGGCTGGGGGCAAGCCTCAAAATGGTAGCCTTCTCCCAGGCCTCGGTCCTGGGGGGACTGGGGGTGCTCCTGGCCCTGGGCCTCGTCCTGGGCTGGTGGCAACGCAGGGCGCTGGGTGACTTCTGCCGGAGGCGATGGAAACTGCTGGCCGTGGAGGAGGCCGTCTTCCTTGCCGCGTTCCTCTCCTTCACCCTGGTGCGGATGGCGAATCCTGACCTGTGGCACCCCTTCCGCGGCGGCGAGAAGCCGATGGATCTGGCCTACCTCAACGCCGTGGTGCGCTCCACCT
>JACQUK010000094.1 GCA_016210325.1 Chloroflexota bacterium | reverse complement strand
GGGTGGTGGCCTACTCCACCATCAGCCAGCTTGGCTACATGATGCTAGCCCTGGGGGTGGGCGCCTACGCAGCGGCCATCTTTCACCTCTTCAACCACGCCTTCTTCAAGGCACTGCTGTTCCTTGGGTCTGGGAGCGCCAACCACGCCACCGGCACCTTCAATATGCGTTACATGGGTGGGCTACGCCGCTACATGCCCTGGACCTACGGCACATTCCTCATTGCTGCCCTGAGCCTGGCGGGCATCTTTCCGCTGGCGGGTTTCTGGAGCAAGGACGAGGTCCTGGCCGAAGCCCTGGGAGGTGGCCATCCGGTGAGCACGTTGGCCTTTGTGCTGGCCGTGGTGGCGGTGCCCATGACGGCCTTCTACATCTTCCGAGCGCTGTTTATGACCTTCCACGGGGAGTTCCGCGGCGGCGCCCCGGCGGAGGAGGCCGCCCTGGCAGGCTCCCAGCACGGCAACCCGCATCCGGCAAAAGCCGTGGCAGCCACGGGCAAGCGACGGAAGCGCAGGTCGCGGCGGCGTGAGGCAGCAGCGTCGGCGGGCCACGGTGGCATCCACCTGGCGGAGTCCCCCTGGGTGATGGTGCTGCCCATGCTGGCCCTGGCGGTGCTAGCCATTGGTTCTGGCTTCATTGCGAACTCGCCAATACCGCTGGTGCCGGTGCCAGAGCACTGGTTCAGCGGGTTCCTGGTAGTGCCAGGGGGCCATGCGGAGGCGGCGCCGTTCAACCTGGCGGTCGCCGTTGGCTCCACGCTGCTGGCCCTGGGTGGCATTTCTGTGGCCTGGCTGCTGTATGGTGCCAGGAAGCTGGACCCTGCCAAGGTGACGGTGAAGCCGCTCTACACGCTGCTCACCCGCAAGTACTACATGGACGACCTCTACGAAAAGGTGGTGGTGGGGAAGCTCTTCTACCGGGGTCTCTGTGCCACTCTCGAGTGGTTTGACGGGACCATTGTGGACGGGGCCGTGGACGGCGTCGGGTGGCTGGGGCGCAACCTGGGCAAGGCCCTCGCCCGCCTTCAGACGGGAGAGGTGCAGGCCTATGGCGCCGGGATCTCCCTGGGCCTCTTGGTCATCCTGATTGCCTATCTGGTCTGGAGGTAGCAGGTGCTGACGGCGACCGTCTTCTTGCCTCTGGCAGGTGCTCTCTTCATCGCCGCCTTCCTTTCCAAGGCGCGGGTGGTGCGTACCTTTGCAGCGGCGGTGGCAGTTGCCGACTTTGCTCTGGCGGTGGCTGTCTTCGCCAGCTACGACCGGGGCCAGGGTGGGCTCCAGTTGGTCCAGCGCTACGCCAACTGGATCCCTGCCCTGAATGTGGAGTACTTCCTGGCGGTGGACGGCATCAGTGCGCCGCTGGTTCTCCTCACGGGCCTTCTGGGGTTGGCGGCAGTCTTCTCCTCCTGGTCCATCGAGCACCGGTCCAAGGAGTACTTTGTCTGGCTGCTCACGCTCCAGACGGCGGTGATGGGCGTCTTCGTGGCCCTGGACTTCATCCTCTTCTTCGTCTTCTGGGAGTTGGAGCTGATACCCATGTACCTGCTCATCTCCATCTGGGGCAGCGGCCGCAAAGAGTACTCCGCCATGAAGTTCCTGGCCTTCACCTTCCTGGGCAGCGCCTTCATGTTGGTGGCTATCCTGGTAGTCTACTTCTCCACGGGTACCTTCAACATGGCGCAGCTCGCTGGCCTGGAGGCCGGAAAGGTGGGCCTGGACCCCGCCGTGCTGCGGCTCTCGGCGCAACTGGTGTTCGCCTTCTTCCTGGTGGCCTTCGCCATCAAGCTGCCTCTGTGGCCGCTGCACACCTGGCTGCCCGATGCCCACACCGACGCTCCCACGGCCGTCAGCGTCATGCTGGCGGGTGTCTTGCTGAAGATGGGCGGCTACGGCCTTATCCGCATCAATGCTGCCATGTTCCCTGGAATTATGCGCGACGCTGGGCCGGTGCTGGCTGCCCTGGCAGTGGTCAGCATCCTCTACGGGGCCTTCGTGGTAACGCGGCAAACCGACCTCAAGCGTCTCATTGCCTACAGCAGCGTGAGCCATATGGGGTATGTGCTTCTCGGCCTCACATCGCTGGCTGCGGCGGCCCCTGCCATCACGCCAGTGGGGGCCACGGGCGCTGTTCTCCAGATGTTCACCCACGGCACCATCACGGGGCTGTTGTTCGTGATGGTGGGACTGGTCTACGAGCGCTCCCACACGCGGCACATTCCGGACCTGGGCGGGCTGGCGTCCCGCATGCCCTACATCTCCAC
The DNA here is from genome assembly GCA_016210325.1 of Chloroflexota bacterium. Classification (GTDB taxonomy): domain Bacteria; phylum Chloroflexota; class Dehalococcoidia; order Lucifugimonadales; family HRBIN23; genus JACQUK01. The sequence continues at coordinate 9,859 of JACQUK010000094.1, read as the reverse complement.
CATCTTTGTTGTCGCGGCCCTGGCTGCCCTGGGCCTTCCGGCGCTGAGCGGTTTCGTGGCCGAGCTGCTGGTCTTCCTGGGCACCTTCCCGGTGTGGGGCCTGGCCACAGCCCTGGGGGCCTTCGGCGTTGTGTTGTCAGCCGGCTACATGCTGTGGATGGTGCAACGCGCCCTGTTTGGCCCTGCCAAGGAACGGTGGGCACACCTGCGAGATGCGACGCCAGTGGAAGCGGTAGCGCCTGCGCTGCTAGCAATCGCAGTTGTGGTGGTGGGCATCTACCCGGCCGTCCTGACCGACATGCTGCGGACGGGGGTCCAGGAGCTGGTGAACCTCCGTTTCCTGTGATAAAGGAGCCTGAAGGACTGGAGCAGTCATGACACTGCACGACCTGTACCTGCTGTCGCCTGAGGTGAGCCTGGTAGGGCTGGCGGCGCTGGTGGTGTTGCTGGATATGGTGGTGCCACGCAAGGGGGTGCTGGCTGGTGTGGCCCTGGCCGGCCTGGTGGTGCCCCTGGCCTTCAGCCTTGCGCTATGGGGGACTGTCAGCAGCGAAGGCGCCCAGCAAGGCATATTCGGCACGCTGGCGGTGGACAAGTTTGCCCTGTTCTTCAAGTTCCTGTTCCTGGCGGCGGCAGCCCTGGTGGTGATGGCCACCACGGACCTCTTCGACCGCTTGGGCCACAGCTTGGGCGAGTACTACAGCCTGGTGCTGGTGTCCGCCGTGGGCATGATGCTCCTGGCTGCCGCCACTGAGCTCATCTCCCTGTACGTGGCCCTGGAGCTGACTGCGCTGCCCCTGGCGGCCCTGGCGGCCTTCCACCGGGATGCCCGGTCTACCGAGGCGGGGCTAAAGTTCCTGCTGCTCAGCGCCATCTCCTCGGCAGTGCTCCTGTACGGGATGGCCTTTGTCTTTGGCCTGACGGGCACCACGTACCTCTCGGATATTGCTGCCAGGATTGGGTCGAGTGTGCTGCGGCCCGATGTCCCCTTCGGTGCCTTCGCCCTTCTTCTGGGCGTGGTGCTGATGGTCGCCGGGTTTGGCTTCAAGATTGCAACCGTACCGTTCCAGATGTGGGTGCCCGACGTGTACGAAGGGGCACCCACGCCCATCACTGCGTACCTGTCGGTGGCGTCCAAGGCGGCGGGGTTCGCAGTCATCCTGCGGGTGTTCTACATCGCCTTCGGTGCCGAGGCACTCCAGGTGGACTGGGGGGTCCTGTTCGCCGGGCTAGCCGTGGCCTCTATGACCGTTGGGAACCTGGTGGCGGTGGCCCAGAACAATATCAAGCGGATGCTGGCCTACTCCACCATAGCCCACGCGGGCTACATGCTGGTGGGGCTGGCGGCCGTGTCGGCCGGAGCGCCGGGGGGGAGCACCCTGGGCCCCAGCGGGCTGCTGTTTTACCTTGCAGGTTATACTTTGACCAATCTGGCGGCCTTCTTTGCGGTCATTGCCATCACCAACAAGACTGGTAGCGAGGTCATTGACAGCTTCGCCGGCATGGGACGCCGCTCCCCCTGGCTGGCGCTGGTGCTGGCCTTGAGCCTGGTGTCCCTCATTGGCATTCCCCCCACAGTAGGGTTCATGGCCAAGCTCTACATCTTCAACGCAGCGGTCCGCAGCGGCCTGGCGTGGCTGGTCGTGGTGGGAGTGGTCAACAGCGTCCTGTCGGCCTACTATTACCTACGTGTCCTCCGGGTGATGTACCTGGCACCGCCGGCATCATCAGAAGCAGTCCCAGCCTCGGTGCCGCTACGCACAGCCCTGGTGGTGACGGGGGCTGGGGTGCTCTTCTTCGGCGTATTGCCCATCTTCCTCATCCGCCTGGCGGAGAGGGCAGCCCAGGCGATCCTTTCTTAGGGCAACGAAAGACCATCGCTGGGCAGCGGAGAGACCGTGCTTCCCGTGTCACGGATATGCTATCCTCGTCCCTGAAGTTGCACGGAAGCCCATCACATGGGGGACAGTAGTGGGCGTCCAGCGCGTTGGCATTGTGTTCAACGCCCGGTTGCGTGAAGCCCAGGCCCTGGCCAAGCAGTTGGCCGAGAGGCTGGCCCGCTATCGGGTATGGGTATGTGCTGCTCACGACCTGATGCTCTTTCGGGATGTCATGCCAGAGACCTCTGTGGTCATCACGGTAGGCGGCGATGGGACCATCCTGCGCGCTGTCCACCTGGCGGCGCCGCACCAGGTGCCTATTGTGGGGGTCAACCTGGGGAGGGTCGGGTTCATGGCGGAGGTCGCGCCGGACCAGGCCCTGGGCAAGGTGGAGGAGTACCTCTCGGGCACGCCGTGGATAGAAGAGCGCATGATGGTGAGCGCCGAGGTGTTCCGGGCTGGAGTGGGGTCTCCGGCGGGGACGCTGGAGGTGCTCCACGGGCTCAACGATGTGGTGGTGGGACGGGCAGCCGTGTCCCGGCTCCTCTCGTTGGAGGTCAAGGTGGACCGGATGCCGTTCCATACCTATGCAGCCGATGCCCTGATCGTTGCCACCCCCACCGGTAGCACCGGGTATGCCCTGGCTGCCGGTGGCCCCGTCATGCACCCCGGGCTCCAGTCGCTCTTGCTGCAACCGGTGGCCCCTCACCTGACACTGGCATCCGGCGTCGTCCTACATCCCTCTGCGGTGGTGGAGTTGGTGGTGCAGTCCGATGAGCCTGCCTTGCTCAGCGTGGATGGTTTTCAGGACTGCGCCCTGGCCCAGGGCGACTCCGTCCGTGTGCAGCAGAGCCCCTACCGCGCTCGCTTCCTGCGGGCCGGCCCACCCTCGTATTTTTATTCCTCGCTGGTGCAGAAGCTCGTGCGAGGGGGCCACCCAAAGGCAACCGTGTAGTGAAATAGCCTGTACAGAAGGCGCAAAGATAGAGGACTAGCTTGGGCGTAGAAAAGGTGCTGGCGACAAAGCGGCTGTTCAAGGGGAACATCCTGAGCCTGCGTGTGGACACGGTCCTGGTAGAAAGCAAGGGCGTGCAGGCCACCCGGGAGGTTGTGGAGCACGGCAACTCGGTGACCGTCGTCCCTGTGGACGCGGATGACAACGTGGTGCTGGTCCGGCAGTACCGCCTGCCTACCCAGGGCGACCTGCTGGAATCTCCAGCGGGTGGCGTGGAGCCTGGCGAGAGCCCCGAGGCAGCGGTGCACCGAGAGTTGCTGGAGGAGACCGGCTACCGGGCACAGCGAGTGGCCCACCTGGGCGGGTTCTGGATAGCGCCGGGATGGGCTACCGAGTACATGGACTGCTATCTTGCCACCGGGCTAGTGCGCGGGACGGACCGGCAGGAGGCCGACGAGGACATCCAGGTGGTGCGCGTCCCGTTCCGCCAGGTGTCGGCCCTGATCAGAGAGGGGAAAGTCCGGGATGCCAAGAGCATTGCGGCACTTTTGATGGCCCTCCACCTGTACCCGGAACACCTGGCTAGGTTGTAAGGCCCTTTGTTGTTTGCTATCCTGCTTTGATTGGCACGGTGTCTTGGGGGACGGGCATGTACGACCATGATGTGCTGGTCATTGGCGCGGGACTGGCAGGAATGCGGGCCGCAATAGCAGCCCACCAACAGGGTGCCGACGTGGCCATCATGAGCAAGGTCCACCCAGTGCGCAGCCACTCCAACGCTGCCCAGGGGGGCATCAACGCCGCCCTGACGGACCGCGGCGATAGCTGGGAGGACCATGCCTTCGACACGGTCAAGGGGAGCGACTGGCTGGGCGACCAGGACGCTATTGAGGTGATGTGCCAGGAGGCGGGAGACGAGTTGATTGCCCTGGAGCACATGGGGGTCATCTTCAACCGGGACGGGGGTGGTCATCTGGGGACGCGGGCCTTCGGTGGCCAGCGCCGCGCCCGCACCTTCTTTGTGGCCGACATCACGGGGCAGGCGTTACTGGAAGCGATGTATGACCAATTGATGCGCTGGGAGGTCCGCTCTTACGAAGAGTGGTTCTGCCTGGAGCTGATTGTGGCCGAGGGCCGCTGTGCGGGCTGCGTGGCTTTGGAGGTCCGTAGCGGCACGCTGGCGGTCATCCGCGCCAAGGCGGTGGTCGTTGCCACTGGTGGCTTGGGGCGTGCCTTCGAGCCTACCACCAACGCTCTCATCTGCACCGGAGATGGCATGGCCCTGGCGTACCGCGCCGGCGCGGCGCTCATGGACATGGAGATGGTCCAGTACCACCCCACGACACTCAAGGGGAGTGGTATCCTCATTACCGAAGGCGCCCGAGGTGAGGGCGCGTACCTGCTGAACAAGGACGGCGACCGCTTCATGGAGTGCTACGCCCCCAGCATGATGGAGTTGGCCTCTCGGGATGTGACCTCCCGCGCCGAGCAGACGGAGATTGACGCGGGGCGTGGGGTAGACGGCTGCGTTATGCTGGACTGCCGCCACCTGGGGGAGAGGCTCATCAAAGAGCGCCTGTCCCAGATCCACGAGATTGGCCTGGACCTGGCCGAGGTGGACATCACTAAGGAGCCTATTCCGGTGCGGCCGGGCATGCACTACCAGATGGGCGGCATCAAGACCGATGTGGAGGGCCGGTGCTGGGACCCCCAGGGGCGCTGGCAGGGTGTAGAAGGGCTCTTCGCCGCAGGAGAGGCCGCCTGTGTGTCGGTGCATGGAGGGAACCGCCTGGGGGCCAACTCTCTGCTGGACACTGTGGTGTTCGGCCGCCGCGCCGGCCAGGCCGCCGTGGACTACAGCCAATCAACGGGACCTGCGGACCTGAAGGAGACGTACTACCTGGCCCAAGCCAAGGAGAGGCTGGCGCAGATGCTGGAGCGGAACAGCAGCGAGGACTCGGTGGCCCGCCTCCGCCTGGAGATGGGGAAGGCCATGGACCAGGGCCTGGGGGTCTTCAGAGACCAGCAAGGGATGGAGGCGGCCCTGTCCAGGGTGCTGGAGGTCAAGGACCGGTACCAGCGAGTGCCTGTCCGCGACAAGGGCCGAATGTTCAACACGGCCCTCATTTTCGCTCTGGAGCTAGGGTTCATGCTGGACTGCGCGGAGACCATCGTTCGCAGTGCCTTGGAGCGCAAGGAGAGCCGGGGCGCCCACTTCCGTCGTGACTACCCCCAGCGCAATGACAGCGAATGGCTGAAACACGTCTTGCTGGACGCGGCGTTGGAGGTCCCAAGGGTGGCATACTTACCGGTGACTATCACTCGGTGGCCACCGGAGAAGAGGGTGTACTAGTGGCAAGCAGAGCAGCAGAGCGGGTGCTTCAGCACCAGGTCGTGGTCCTGGGCGCAGGCCTGGCGGGTATGCGGGCCGCTCTTGAGGCGGCCCGGGCCGGAGCGGACGTGGCGGTGGTGTCCAAGGTGTTCCCCACTCGGAGCCACTCCACCGCAGCCCAGGGGGGCATCAACGCTGCTCTGGCGGAGGACGACTCTTGGGAGAAGCACGCCTTTGACACCGTCAAGGGTAGCGACTACCTGGGGGACCAGGATGCCATTGAGGTGCTGTGCCGGGAGGCGCCGAGCGACATCCTGGAGCTGGAGCACATGGGCGTGGCCTTCAACCGCAAGCCCGACGGGCGCATGGCGCAGCGGCCTTTCGGTGGGGCTGGGTTCGCACGTACGTGCTATGTGGCAGACATCACAGGCCACGCCATTGTCCATACCATGTGGGAGCAGTTGGCCAAGGCCGGCGTCCGGGTGTACGACGAGTGGTTCGCCACCTCGCTCATCACCGATGATAGCTGCTGCCGTGGCATCACGGCCATGGAGCTCCGCACTGGTACTATCTACACCATCGAGGCCAAGGCGGTGGTGGTGGCTACCGGCGGCCTCGGTCGGGTCTACCAGCCCACCACCAATGGCCTCATTTGCACCGGCGACGGCATGGCTCTGGCCTACCGTGCCGGCGCGGCCTTGCAGGACATGGAGTTCACCCAGTTCCATCCCACCACCCTCAAGAACAGTGGGGTCCTTATCACCGAGGGCGCGCGCGGCGAGGGGGGCCATCTGCTGAACAAGGATGGCGAGCGGTTCATGGCCAAGTATGCCCCCAACCGGCTGGAGTTGGCCTCCCGCGATGTGGTCTCGCGTGCGGAGCAGACGGAGATTGATGAGGGACGTGGGGTGGACGGCTGTGTGCTGCTGGACCTTCGCCACCTGGGGACCAAGCTCATCCACGAAAAGCTGTACCAGATCTACGAGCTGGCCCGGGACCTGGCGGGGGCGGACTGCACCAAGGAGCCCATCCCGGTGCGGCCGGGCATGCACTACCAGATGGGTGGCGTGAAGACCGATGCCAACGGGGCGGGCACCCTGAGGGGGCTCTACGCCGCTGGAGAGTGCGCCAGTGTCTCCGTCCACGGGGCCAACCGCCTGGGCGGCAACTCCTTGCTGGAAACGGTGGTCTTCGGCAGAAGGGCGGGGCGGGCCGCGGCCGAGTGGGCACACGAAGCGCCTGAAGCCGGCCCGCTCTCCAATGCTGCTGGCAGGGACATGGAGCGCTCCATTCGGGAACTCGCGGGGCGAAGCAGCAATGGCGACCGCCCAGCGAAGCTGCGCTGGGAGCTGGGGACCGCCATGAACTCGCTGGCGGGCATCTTCCGCACTGGCGAGCAACTGGCTGAGGGGGTGAAGGCGGTCCGGGAAGTGAGGGAGCGCTATGCCCGGGTCGGCGTACGGGACCACGGGCGTGTCTTTAACACCGACCTGGTGGCGGTGCTGGAGCTGGGGTACATGCTGGACCTGGCGGGGACGATGGTGGCTGGGGCCCTGGCGCGGACTGAGAGCCGTGGCGCCCACTCGCGGCGGGACTACCCCAAGCGGGACGATGCCAACTGGCTGAAGCACACGCTGGCCGTTTACTCGCCGGAGGGCCCCAAGCTGAGCTACGCCACCGTCACGCAGACCCGCTGGCAGCCTGAGGAGAGGAGATACTGATGCAGGTTACACTCAAGGTCCGGCGGTACAACCCAGAAGCGGAGAAGCCCAAGGACTACTGGCAGGAATACAACGTCGAGGTAGAGTCCGCCGGCACGGTCCTCGACGCTCTGATCAAGGTGCGTGAAGAGACCGACGAGACGTTGGCGCTCCGCTGCTCGTGTCGTAGCTCCATCTGCGGCTCTTGCGCCATGCGCATTAACGGCCACGCGGCCCTGGCCTGCAAGACCAGGGTCAGTGCCGTGGCACACCAGGGAGAGCCTGTCACCGTGGAACCTGTTGGCAACCTGCCGGTCATCAAGGACCTGGTGGCCGATTTCCAGCCCTTCTGGGACAAGGTCCGCGCCGTGCAGCCCTGGCTCCAGACGGCCGGGCCAGAGCCTGAGAAAGAGTACCTGGCCTCCAACGAGGCCATGATGCACCTGGCTGGGGTAGTCAACTGCATCATGTGCGGCGCCTGCGTGTCTGATTGCACCGTCCTGGAGGTGGACAAGAACTTTCTGGGCCCGGCCGCCCTGGCCAAGGCCTATCGCTTCGCGGCTGACCCCCGCGACGCCGCGACGTCCCAGCGGATGGGCCTCTACAACCAGTACGGCGGAGTCTGGGACTGCACCCGCTGCTTCGAGTGCGTGCAGGTGTGTCCAAAGGGAGTGGCACCCATGGACCGCATCATGGCGCTGCGGGAGCGGGTAATGGCCAATGGCCTCAAAGACACCTATGGCGCTCGCCATACTGAGGCCTTTACCGAGATTATCGAGCACAGCGGGCGGTTGGACGAGCTGAGGCTGCCACTGAAGACCTATGGCTATACTAACATCCCCAAGCTGATAGAGCTCATGCCGGTGGCCATCAGGGCGCTGGCCAAGCGCAAGTCGCCACCAGTGCTGCACAAGTCCATTCCGGGTGTGGAGAACGTGAAGCGCATCTTCAAGAAAGTGGACCAGTTGCAGAAGGGGGATGGCAAAGTGTCTACGGAGAAGGCGCCACCAAAGCCATAGTAAACGCCATCTGAGGAGGCTGTTGTGAAGTTTGCCTTTTACCCCGGCTGTGTCTCCCGGGGCGCCTGCCCTGAGCTGTATCCCTCGGCCACCGCAGTGGCTGCCAAGCTGGGGTTAGAGCTTGAGGAGCTTCGGGGTGCTTCATGCACCGGGGCTGGCGTGCTCCAGGAGAGTAACCTTTTCCTGGGTGACTGTCTCAACGCCCGGACCTTTGCTATGGCCGAGGCCATGGACCGTCCTATCATGACCATCTGCTCTACCTGCCAGGGGGTGATGGGCCAGGCGCGGCAGCGCATCAATGCAGACCCGGACTACCGCGCCAGGGTCAACCAGGTGTTGGCCGAGGAGGGACTGGAGTACAAGGGGACGGTTCAGGTCAAGCACATGCTGTGGGTTATGGTGGAGGACGTGGGGCTTGATACCCTGAAGTCGCTGGTGGTGCGGCCCCTCAGTGAGTTGCGGGTGGCCCCCTTCTACGGCTGCTATATCGTGAGGCCCCGCTCTGCCCTGGAGGTGGACGAGCACGTTGGGAGGCTCACGGCGCTGGAGAGCGTCATTGAAGCCCTGGGGGGGACCCCTGTGGAGTTCCCCGGCAAGACCCGCTGCTGTGGCTTCCCCATCCTGACGATCAACGAAGTGAACGCGGTGGCGATGGTGGCCAAGCACACGGAGGATGCCAAGGTCCGAGGCGCCGACGCCATGGTGACGCCGTGTCCCCTTTGCCACCTGAACCTGGATGGGTACCAGGTCAAGGCTATGGGCCAGGTGCGGCAGCGCATCGAGCTACCTATCCTGCACCTGCCGCAGCTCATCGGGCTGGCCCTGGGCCTTGATCCAAAGGCGCTGGGTCTGGGCCGCCACATCATCTCGACGGCACCGGTGCTTGAAAAGCTTTCCAAAGTGGCAGTCAGGGCGTGATGGCGCGCAAGGCGTCCTTCAGGTAGGATGGTCAGTCCGGGGCGTAGGCACGTGCCCGAGGAGCAGGAGTAACGCATGTTCGAAATCGGCATGGACCCGGACCTCCTCACCATTGGTGGGGCAGTCCTGAGCTGGCACGGGCTGTTCAGCTTCGTGGGTGTGGTGTTGGCGGTGTTCCTGGTGGCCCGCTGGGCGCCCAAGCAGGGCATCAGCAGCGATGCGGTGTACGGTACAGCCATCTGGGCGATTATCGCCGGCATCCTGGGGGCGCGGCTGGTGCACGTCATTGACGAGTGGAGCTTCTACAGCAATAACCCCGGGCAGATTATTGCTCTGTGGCAGGGTGGTATCGCCATCTGGGGTGCAGTGCTGGGAGGCTTCGTCGGCGGCGCCATCTATGCCAAGCTGAACCGCATCCCAGTGGGCCGGCTGGCGGACATCACTGCCCCGGCCATGTTGCTTGCAATGGCTGTGGGGCGCATCGGCGATGTCATCAACGGCGAGCACGTGGGCAAGTTTACCTCCATGCCCTGGGGCATTATCTGGTCCCATCCCAAGAGTCCCTCGTTCCAACTGCTGGGGCCAATCCCGACCCACCCCATCCCCTTCTACGAGATTCTGGTAGACCTCCTTAGCTTTGCGTTGGTGTGGTGGGTGCTGCGCCGGCGCCTCAAGCCGGATGGCATGTTGTTTGGGACCTACCTGGCGCTCTACGCTTTTGGCAGGTTCTTCATTGATTTCTTCAAGCAGACCGGCGCTTCGCCCGCGGTAAAGGCGTGGGTAGCTGGTCTCACCGAAGCCCAGCTAATCTCGGTGGTGGTCGTGGTGGTCCTGGTGCCGCTGGTGGCCTACCGGGCCCGCTGGACTCGGACGCCTGTCGAGCCGGAGCCCGTTGCCCCCACGGAGCCCCGGGCCGTGCGCAGGAGACGGGCTGTGCACTGAGGCCCGCGGGGCACCATAGTCTAGCGTCCCGTCTCTGAAATACGTTTACGCATTGTCATTGCTTCGAAAATGGTGCCTCCTCCCCCGCTTGCGGGGGAGGATTGAGGTGGGGG
>JACQUK010000098.1 GCA_016210325.1 Chloroflexota bacterium | reverse complement strand
CCAGATTTACAGTCTGGTGCGATTGGCCGCTCCGCCACCCCTCCATCGGAGCCATTGTAGTGTAGCACAACCCCCCAACGGAATACCACGCCCTGGGGCATAGGCCCCAGGGCTTAGCTCACGACACCCACAGGCCCAGCCCGAGGGGGGATTCGAACCCACCAACCACCCGATTACAAATCGGGTGCGCTGCCATTGCGCCACTCGGGCGCGGGAACCCCTGGGCCAGTTGGCCTGCCAGGCAAACGATTTTCGACAGGTTTGCTAGTAGTGTAGTATAGTTGCCAGCTAGCGCCTGCGTCAAGGCGTAGTCGTGCCAAGGCAACACGCGACCTCGTATCCTTAGGAAGGGGCTGTGGCAGCAGCCAGCGGTCGCTACGACTTCCCCTGCTCGGGCATCAAGAATGCCCATGCCTCTGCAGCCACTCGCCGCAGCACCTCCTGAAGCGGCAGGCGCTGCGCAAGGGCAATGGTGCGGCACACCTCATACTCCGGCCCCACGCCCACCATCTGCTCGCCCCACCGCTTCACCTTCACCGGTACAGGGCCCAGGCTGGTGGGCACTACCACGGCCTGGCGCTGCGCCTCATGGCGTTGGATAGGCCGGGACCGCACTCCCAGAGTCGTCGTCTCCTGGAACAGGAAACCCACTGCCATCGCCTCCAGTGAAGACGGCAGCAGCACGTTTACGACGAGCCCCGGACGCCCCTTCTTCATCTGGATAGGTTGGAGCCAGACGTCCACCGCTCCCAGGGCCAGCAGCCGCTCCTGGATGTAGCCCAGCACCTGGGGGCTCTGGTCGTCAATGTTGGTTTCCAGCAACACCAGCCCGCCCGATCCACCCCCTTCCTCCACCTCGCCCAGCCACACGGCCAGCAGGTTGGGCAAACCGGGCACCTCACGCGTCCCCAGGCCATAGCCGACCTTTTCCAGATGCAACACGGGACGCGAGAACTTGGCCAGGGTTGTCACCAGGGCAGCCCCGGTGGGGGTAACCTGCTCGCCTAACGGCTGGTGCGGAGGAGCGAGCACCGGCGCCTTGGCCATTGCGATAAGCTCCACGGTGGCCGGCGCGGCGGCGGGCAGGAGCCCATGTTGGGTCTGCACCCAACCTGATCCCAGCGGCAGCGGCGAGGCAAACACCCGCTGCACCCCGAGCAAGTGCAGCCCCAGCACCACACCCGTCACGTCCAGCAGCGTGTCAAGACTGCCCAGCTCATGAAGGCGCACCTCGGCGCCTTCTTGCCGATGCACCCTGGCCTCGGCCGCCGCCAGGCGCCCGAGGACCTCCTTAGCTTGCTCTTTGACCTGGGCAGGGAGGGAGCTGGACTCCAGGATGCGCACCATTTCGGCGGGCTGCCTTGGGGCCTCAGCCCATGGTGACAGTGTGATCGTGAGGTGGGTCCCTGCGATGCCGCCACGTATCGCCGCTGCCGCCTCAAGGCTGTACCCGGACACCGGCAACTTGCTCAACTCCTGCTTCAGTTGCGATAACGAGAGGCCGGAGTCCAGCAAGGCAGCCAGCAGCATGTCGCCGCTGACCCCGCCTATCAGGTGAAGGTACGCTGCTTTCACATTCCTACCTTGCTCTGTGAGTAGCTATGTAGCCCGGCTTCTTCCCGATGCATGCGGTCATCCCAGAATACTCTTCTCACCCCCACCCCGACGCGTCGGGGTGGCATCATGCCGCCCCCTTCAGAGGGCGGTGCCCTGGCGAGTCTTGGGATAGGTTCATGCTCACGCCCTTGCCCTGGACCCATGCGTCCATCCAGCACCGTTGGCCCAGCCTTCTGCCGAGACCAGGGGGCGGGGCCTAATGAGAGCGCAGGAGCAGCCTGATCTTGCGTTGGCTCCAGAGGCCCAGGGCGACCTCGCGCTCCAGAAGGCCCGGCAGGACCTCCGTGGTAGAAGGGAAGTAGAGGAACACGAGTACAGACGGGTACTGGTGGCACAAGACCAGCGCCGAGCCCAGGGCCCGTAGTAGCTTGTCTGCCGCCGCCCGCCTTGTGTTGGCTGTATCCAGCACCAGGGCCAAGGTAGGGCGGCCCGCTACGTCTACCACCGCTGAGGGCACCAGGTCATGGCCCATGAAAACGGTGGGCCGCATGCCACGTTCGGCCGGGTCCTCGGCCACACCTTGCCACAGCTCATACGACACTGCGCTGAGCCCCAACGACTGCGGCAGGAACCCTTTGACCGCCGCCGCTACGTGAGCGGAAAACTCCTCCCGGTCACGATAGCGGTCTTTCAAGGGCATGTGGGAAAGGGTACGCTCCAGCTCCTCAACGAACTCGTTCAGCCCCATGAAGCGGGGTTTACCGGTCACGGTCCCCTCCATCATAGAGTGCTCCGCTGGCGCCTCAAGGCCTCGTTCAGGCTGCCGGTGCGGTAGCCTGCCAGGTCCAGAGTCACGAAGAGATAGCCCAGGCTTCGAAGGTGCTCCACGACCTGCTGCCGAACGTCTTCTCGTAGCAAGTGGGACAGCTCCGGCGCAGGCACTTCGATGCGGGCAACCGTGTTGTGGTGGCGCACCCGCACCTGGCGGAAGCCCAGCCCCTTCAGGAACGCCTCTGCCTTGCCGATGCGAGTCAGGACCTCCAGGGTGACCGGTGTGCCGTACGGGATGCGGGAGGCCAGGCAGGCCGCGGCTGGCTTGTCCCAGGTTGGCAGGCCTCGCCGCTGCGATGCCTGGCGGACGTCTTCCTTGGTGAACCCAGCTTCAACCAGGGGGCTTCGCACCCCCCACTCCCCAGCGGCCTCCAGACCGGGGCGGTAGTCGCCCAGGTCATCCAGGTTGGTGCCGTTGGCGGTCCACGCCAGGCCCTCCTCTTGGGCCACCGGGCACAGCTTGGTATAGAGCTCTGTTTTGCAGAAGTAGCAGCGCCGCGGGTCGTTGGTTACGTACCTGGGGTCGTCCATCTCGGCAGTCCAGATGACCCGGTGCCGAAAGCCAAACTGCTGCGCCAACTCCATCGCCTGTTGGAGCTCCTCTGAGGGCAGCGCTGGCGAAGCGGCCGTTACCGCCAGTGCCCCAGGCCCCAAGACATCGTGAGCAGCCACAGCCAGATAGGTGCTGTCCACACCGCCAGAGTAGGCCACGGCCACCGAGCTCATTTTCGTCAGTATTCTCTCCAACTCCGCTGTCTTCTCGGCTAGAGTGCTCACGGTACCTCCTCCCCCAGATGCGCGGGCCCTTGTGCCACCCCATTGGCGTCCTGAGCGACCAATCCTGAGGCGGACTCCCTGGCCCCGACCGTCAGACGGTAACAGATGGCGGAGGCGCTACGGGAGCCCACCTGAAGCAGCCCCTGGAGCACCATCTGCCGCAGCTTGGCTGGCGCCGCCTGCACCTGGTGCCACTCCCACCCAAGGTAGCTGGGAGCCGCCGCTCCTTGCCGCTCCAGGTCCAGGGCGACCCGCACTATACGGGCAGCCTCGGCGTCATTGCGAAGGAGACCCACCAGGTCGGCGGCGCCGGAGGCGCGCTCGCGCCGAGGCATGACCACCGCGGCTGCCTCTCGGAGGTGCATCACAGCGTGGGCGGTCAGCCCCTCTACCTCAGCGGCCTGCTCCGTCGCCGACGCCGGCACCACGGCCTGAGTGAACCCCAACCGCGCAGCCTCCCGCAGGCGACGCTCCAGTTGCGGCACCCGGCGGAGCTCCCCGCTAAGCCCTAGCTCGCCGATGGCAACAGTCCGCTCGCCCACGGGGACGCCGCGCACGCTGGAGGCGATGGCCAGGGCCACTGCCAGGTCGGCCGCCGGCTCCTGGACTTCGAGTCCTCCCACCACATTCACAATCACGTCCTGCCCCGCCAGTGGAAGCCCCAGCCGCTGGGCCAGGACCGCCGCCAACATCACCAGGCGCCCCTGGTCAACGCCGTTGGCAGTGCGGCGTCCCGCTGGGAGCGACGAGGGCGCAGTCAGGGCTTGCACCTCCACCAGGATGGGGCGGCTGCCCTGCATCACACTGGTGACCACCGAGCCCACCACGCCCGCCCGTCGCTCTCCCAGGAGCGCCGCCGAGGGGTCAGGCACCTCCTGAAGTCCCCCTTCGGTCATGGCCAGCACCGCCACCTCGTTGGTGGAGCCAAAGCGGTTCTTCACGCCACGGAGAATGCGCAACGCGCTGACAGAGTCGCCCTCCAGGTAAAGCACCGCGTCCACCATGTGCTCCAGCACCCTGGGGCCGGCCACCTCGCCCTCCTTGGTCACGTGGCCCACCAGCAGAAGTGGAATGTTGCGAGCCTTGGCCCAGCGGAGCAGCAGGCGCGCGCTCTCTCGGACCTGGGCCACGCTGCCCGGCGTGGAGGGCGCCCCTTCACAGTACATTGTCTGGATGGAGTCCACTACCACAGCGGCAGGCCGCGCACCGTCCAGGTGGCGCAAGACTGCCTCCACCGACGTCTCCCCCAGTAGAAAGAGGCCTTTTCCCCCAATGCCCAGGCGGTCGGCGCGGCCCTTAATCTGGTGCGCCGACTCCTCGCCAGAGATGTAGAAGACCGCGCGACCGGAGCTACAGAGGGAAGCTGCCAGTTGCAGGACCAGGGTGGACTTGCCTATCCCCGGGTCGCCAGCCATCAGGACCACCGAGCCAGGCACCAGGCCGCCACCTAAGACGCGGTCCACCTCGGACATATTGAGGGGGATACGAGGGACATCCTCTGTGGAGATGGTGGCCAGCTCTGCGGGGCCTTCGCTCGCTGCCGCTACCCACGCAGCGGCAGGCGACACAGTGGGCGCCACCACCAGTGGCTGCTGGGAACCGCACGCACGGCAGAAGCCCATCCACTGCGGGCTCTCATTGCCACAGGAAGAGCAGAAGAAGGCAGCTTTACGTTCCACCTTGGCCAAGCCGGACTCCGCAAGCCGATTCCGGCCCATTGTAGCAAACGAGGCGACCCAGCGGAACTACGCTACGTCGCCCGCGTCTGCCACCCTGGCCAAAGTAGCACGAAGACTCCAGGAGAGACTTCAGGCCCTTATCAGGCAGCGCCGGCGTCGGTGCCATCCCCGGCGGCGCTGAGGCCTCCCTGCCCAAGGCGTCGGCGCCGCTCATTCGACGCCGCCTGCGGAGCGTCCAGACCTCCCTGTGCTCGCACTGACGTTGCCAGCAGGCACGGCCCATCTCCCCGCGATCGCGGAGCACCGCAGAAGAAGCACACCGCCATCCCTCGCGCCCGCCCGTCGTCAATGACAAACCAAAGATGGTTGCAGACCGGTGCACCAAACATTGCTCCCTCCTTGTGATCGAGTAGCGCTGGCCAGGCCGACCGCTATTGCACTGGGCCTCCACGCAGGCAAGACCTGCGGAGGCTGCTATAATCGGCTGACGGGCGGCCACTAAGAGAGACGAAAAACTGCCCGTTTTGTTACAGGGCGTGGGGCAACCCAGCGAACGCCCAAGCACGGGGGCCGGGCATCGCGCCAGGGGCTCAACCTCAAGGCCGGTCTGCTTCAGAAGAAGTCCGGTCCAGTACCTACTTGCTAAAAAGGGCGCCATCATCAGCCGCTCGTGGTGAGTCCCGACAAGTCGGGATTGGGGTGGGCCTTTCATACGCGGATTTACGGAACTGACTACTAGGGGTCTCAAGGCTACAGCCGCAGCGCCAAAGAGCGCCGGCAGGAGGGGTAGCACTATGGCAGCAGGCAAGCGGCACATCACGGCAGAAGACCTCTTCGCCATGCGTATCGCCAGCGACCCCCAGCTTTCCCCCGACGGCAGCACCGTGGCCTTCGTGGTCACCACGGTGGACCAGAAGGAGGACCGGTACCACGCCGCCATCTGGACTGTATCTACCAGGGGAGGCCAACCGGCCCCCTTCACCTCCGGGCTATGGCGCGACCACTCGCCGCGCTGGTCGCCCGATGGGACCAGGCTGGCCTTCATCTCCGACCGCTCCGGCACGCCCCAGGTCTGGGCAACCACCCGCGCCGGCGGCGAGGCCCAGCAGGTGACTGCTGTCGAGCACGGGGTATCTGAGTTCGCCTGGTCTCCAGACAGTTCGCGCATCGCCATCATCGCCAAGGTGATGGAGGAGGAGCCCAGGAAGGGGCGCAGCGATGCCAGGACCATCACTCGCCTGTACTACCGCACCAACGATGACGGCTACTTCGACGGCAAGCGGCGGCACCTGTTCGTCGCTCCCGCCGAGGGCGGCGTCAGCCGCCAGCTTACCTCGGGCCAGTGGGACGACAGCGGCCCTACCTGGTCGCCGGATGGCAAGGCCATCGCCTTCGCCTCGGGCCGCGACGACAAGGAAGGCTACAGCCGCGTCACCGACATCTGGGCGGTGGCCGCCGAGGGCGGCAGCCTGCGAAGGCTCACGGCAGGCAACGCCCTGCTGGCCTCCCCCGCCTGGTCGCCTGACGGCCGCTGGCTGGCCTGCGTCGGCCACCAGGTGCCCCTAGACTGGGCAGCCACGCCGGGGGTGTGGCTCATCCCAGCAGGTGGCGGAGAGGGCCGCGACCTGACCGCGGGCTTGGACCGCCCGGTGGGCGTGCAACCCCTGGGCGACGTAGCGCCCATCTACCCGGCAGCAGCCGCACCCGTGTGGTCGCCATCGGGCGACACTGTCTTCTTCTCCGCCGCCGATGCCGGGAACACCCACGTTTTCTCGGTGACCCTGGAGGGCCAGGTCCAGCGCCTGACCCAGGGGGACATGGTCTGCCGCAGCTTCAGCCTGGCGGCCGATGGCAAGACGTTGTCCTACTGCGCTACTTCGCCCACCAACCCGGCTGACGTCTACCTGGCTACCGTAGGCTCCGGTGCCACACGGCGCCTGACCTACCTTAACAAGGCGCTCATGGAGGAGCTGGACCTGACGGCGCCAGAGCGCATCTCCTACCGCTCCACCGACGGGACCCCGGTGGAGGGCTGGGTGCTGAAGCCCCCGGGGTCCAAAGCGGGTCAACGGTACCCCCTGGCACTGGAGGTGCACGGAGGACCCCACGCCCTCTACGGCAACGTCTTCATGCAGGAGCTCCACCTGCTGGCGGCCCAGGGCTACGTGGTGCTCTTCACCAACCCTCGCGGCAGCACCGGCTACGGCTACCCCTTCGCCGCCGCCATCCGTGGCGAATGGGGCAACAAGGACTACCTGGACATCATGGCCGGGGTAGACTACCTGCTGGGCCAGGGCTATGTGGACGAGAAGCGCATGGCGGTCATGGGCGGCAGCTACGGCGGGTACATGACCCTGTGGGTGGCCGGCCATACCGACCGCTTCGCCGCTGCCATTGCCGACCGCGCCCTGGGCGACCTGGCCCTCCAGTACGCCATCAGCGACCCGCTGGGGATGCTGTACATGGAGGCCGACTTCGGGAAGCCACAAGAGAGCCTGGAGCGCTTCTGGCGCTGCTCGCCCATCGCCTTCTACGACAAGATGAAGACGCCCATGCTGCTCATCGCCAGCGAGAACGACTTCCGCTGCAACATCGCCCAGAGCGAGCAGGCCTTCACCGCGCTGCGGCGGCAGGGGATACCTGCCGAGTTCGTTCGCTTTCCGGAGGAGAACCACGGCCTCTCCCGCGCCGGAAAGCCCAGCCGCCGCGTGGACCGCCTGGAGCGCATGGTGGACTGGCTGGGGAGGTGGCTGAGGTGAGCCGCTATGCCCCCGCCTCGGCCGGCAGGCCCTGCACATAGACCCTGCGCGGCGTCGCCAGGGCGGCGCTGACGACCACGATGCCAACGAAGAGGAAGCCCTGGGCCAGCATGATTGCCGCCGCGGTGTAGTGGCCCGCCAGGAACCCGTTGGCCAGGTTCATCACGGCCATGATGCCACCAAAGCTCAGGGTGTTGAGGCTGGCGATGCGTCCCCGGTACTCATCCGCAGCCAGCGACTGCGTGACGGCCTGCCCCAGGGTCATGAACGCCGCCTGACTGGCGCCCATGAACACCGTGGCAACCACCGCCCAGGCCGTGCTAGGCATGAAGGAAAGCAGCACCAACCCACCACCGCTCAGGACGCCGGCGACCAGGTACAGCCTCCCACGGGTGACCGACCCCCGGACGCCACCCACCACGACGCTGCCTACCAGAGACCCGGCGCCGACACCCACCATCAAGGTACCGAACCCGGTGGCCCCGGCCTGGAGCCGCTGGGCTGAAAAGACGGGCAACAGCGACTCGAAGGCCATGGTGAGGCCACAGTGGAAGAACACCATGACGATGACCATGCGGATCACCGGCTGACGCCAGGCGTGGGACAGCCCACCCTTGAAGTTGGTGATGAAGCTTTCGCCGGCCTTCACGCCACCGCGTGATTGTGTCTTGATGCGGAAGATGGAGAGCCAGCCCAAGCCATAGAAGACCGTGCACAAGAAAAACGCGGCAGGGGCGCCCAGGAGACCCAGCAGCGGGGTTGCCAGGCCAGGCCCCACCAGCCGTGAGGCGTGCATGGTGGCTGCGTTGAGGGCTAGGGCGTTCAGCAGCTTGTCACGAGGGACGAGGTTCGCCGCCAGAGCCTGGGACACCGGCATCTGTGCTGCACGGGCAACGCCATTCACCAGCGAAAGCAACAGGATGTGCCAGACGGTGAGCACACCGGTCAGGGCCAGCACCGCCAGGGCCAGGTTGTGGGCCAGGTTGATGAGGTATGTCCAGCCCAAGAGGGTGCGACGGTCCATCCGGTCCGCCAGGACGCCGGCGATAGGAGGGATGAAGACCAGGGGGACCATAGCGGCGAAGGTGACGGCGCCCACCCAGGCGGAGGAGCCTGTCTTCTCGTAGACCAGCCATCCACGGGCCACGATGAGGGCCCAGGCCGCCGCCTGCGCAAAGAGGTTGGCCAGCCACATGTGGCGGAAGTCACCGTACCCCAGGGCCGGGGAGTAGCGGTCCCAGAGGAAGCGTCCCACCGCAGCAGGGCCCGCCAAGCTGCCTCCTCACCTGCGATGGAGCTTATAGTGGGCTAAGGGTGCCCGGGTGTCAATGGCACGGGGGCAAGGGGCAGGGTTTTTCTCATTGTCACCCCCTCTCTGACTCTCCCCCGTGCTACACGGGGGAGAAGTGGGTCCCTTCCCCCGTTTCCGGGGGAAGGCTAAGTTCTGTTGACATTCTGCTGTTTCTCCCACTCGTGGTGAGCCCGTCGAACCATGAGCGGGAGCCCGGTTGGGTCCGCTCGCCCTTCGACAAGCTCAGGGTGAGCGGACAATGTCAACAGAATCTCGGATGGGAGCCGAAAGATCCCTCACGACACCGGCGGCCTGTGGTCTGCCCAGGGGTAGGCTGCCTCAAAGGCGGCGGATGCCCGAAGCACTGTCGCCTCATCCCCGGCCCGGCCGACGATGTGAAGCCCCACCGGCATGCCATCGGCCGAGAAGCCACAGGGCACGTTGGCCGCTGGCTGTCCGCTCATATTGATGGGGAAGGTGAAGGGCAGGAACCCCCACCACGGGTCTACCTTCTGGCCGCCGATGACCTCGGGGCGTTTGCCAACCGGGAAGGCGACGGTCGCCATGGTGGGTGTCAGCAGCAGGTCATACTGCTCCAGGAGCACCCGCATCTGGTCTTGCACCACGTGGACGGTCCGCAGCGCGCGGGAGTAGTCGGCCCCGGTCGCCCGCTGGCCATTTTCTAGGCACATCTTGGCGTAGGGCGTCAGCTCCTCAGCGTGCTCCTCCATCAGGTAGCCGTAGTTAGCGTAGGCCGTGGCGCTGAAGATAGTCCAGAAGGCCGGGAAGGGGTTCTCCAGCGCAAACTTCGGCTCCTCCACTGCGCACCCCAGCCCCTCGAACCACCGCGCTGCCCTGGAGCAGACCTCAGCCACCTCGGGGTCCACGGCGGCGTAGCCCAGGTCCCTGCTCCAGGCGACCCGCAGGCCCCGCACCCCGCGCTCCAGGCCAGCGGTGAAGTCCGGAGGCGGCTCGCGCAGTGAGGTGGGATCGCGACGGTCATAGCCCGCCAGCACGTTGAGGAGGAGAGCAGCGTCCCTGACGTTCCGCGCCATGGGGCCCGGCTGCGAGAGGAGGTTGGCGGCGGGCCGGCCAATGCTGCTATAGCGCGGCACCCTGCCCTGGGTGGGCTTGATGCCGTAAACGCCGCAGAAGCTACAGGGGATGCGGATTGACCCGCCGCCATCGGTGCCGGTGGCCAGCGAGCACAGCCCGGCGGCCAGCGCTACAGCAGCGCCGCCACTGGACCCGCCGCTGGTCCGCTCCGGGTCCCAGGGGTTGCGGCAGGCGTCACCCAGGCGGTTCTCGGTGGTTCCTAGCAGCCCGAACTCCGGCGTGTTGGTCTTGCCCAGAATGACCGCCCCGGCGCGGCGGACCCGCTCGGCCACCACCGAGTCATCGGCGGGAATGTGTTCCCGAAAAGCCAGCGAGCCGTCCGTCGTCCTGATGCCCCTGGTTGTCTCCAGGTCCTTGATGGAGACGGGCACACCGTGTAGCGGCCCCAGGGACTCGCCCCGGAGCGCGGCCGCCTCCGCGGCCCGGGCTGCCGCCAGCGCCTGGTCTCCGCAGACGGTGAGGTAGGCGTTCAGCCCAGGGTTCAGCTCACCGATACGCCGCAGAAAGAACTCCGTCAACTCCACTGGAGAGACCTTTCTGGCAGCAACAAGCTCCCGGATGCGCCAGGCCGACGCAAAGGCCAGCTCCATGTTGACCACAGCGCCCTCCTTGGAACATTCTGAAGAAGGCTTCATACGTCAGTGGCCCGTACGTGGCCGGAGGCATGGGTCCCACAAGTCCTGGGGCAAGCTAGCGGCATCTTACCACGGTCTTGAGCAACTGCAAGGGGCAACAGATGAGGGGGATGGTTATAACCATCCCCCTCATCGTATACAACGGCGTACGAGAAACAGGCTCTAGGACGACGCTGCCACCACCCCCGCATGGATAGCAATCTTGCCGTCCTGGACGTCCACCACCACGGCGTCGCCCGGCTTGAACTTGCCGCCCAGCAGCTCCTCGGAGAGCGGGTCCTCAACCACATTCTGGATGAGGCGGCGCAGCGGCCGGGCGCCGAAGTTGGGGTCATAACCGTGTTCCGCCAGCCACTCCTTGGCAGCCGGCGCGACCTCCAGGCTCATGCCCTTCTCTTGAATCTGCTTCGCCACGGCCTTCAGCATCAGGTCCACAATCTCAACGATGTGTGCCCTGCTGAGGGCGTGGAACACCACAGTGGCGTCGATGCGGTTCAGGAACTCGGGGCGGAAGAAGCGCTTGACCTCGTCCAGCACCTTCTCCTTCATCGTCTCATAGATCTGCTGGAAGTCCTTGTCCTCATCCTGCTTCAGGGAAAACCCGATGACCGTCTGCTTGCGAATGAGGTCCGACCCCAGGTTGCTGGTCATAATGACCACGGTGTTGCGGAAGTCCACCCGCCGCCCCTTGGCATCGGTCAGGTGCCCGTCATCGAAGATCTGGAGCAAGATGTTGAAGACATCCGGATGGGCCTTCTCAATCTCGTCCATCAGGATGACGCAGTGGGGTTTGCGGCGGACGGTCTCGGTGAGCTGCCCGCCTTCCTCATAGCCAATATAGCCCGGCGGGGCGCCCACCAGACGGGCGACGGTGTGCCGCTCCATGAACTCTGACATGTCCAGCCGGATCATGGCCTCATCGGAGCCGAACATGAAATCTGCCAGGGCACGGCCCAGCTCAGTCTTACCCACGCCGGTGGGGCCCAGGAAGATGAAGACGCCGACAGGGCGCCGTGGGTCCTTGACTCCAGCCCTGGCCCGTCGCACAGCCTTGGAGACCACCGAGATGGCCTCGTCCTGCCCGATGATGCGGTGGTGCAGGTGCTCCTCCATCTTCAGCAGCCGCTCCGTCTCCTCCACCTGGAGGCGGGACACCGGAATGCCGGTCCACATGGCCACCACCTCGGCGATGTCCTCGCCCGTCACCTCCGGCTTGTCCTTGTCCTGCTCCGTCTGCCAGTCCTTCTCCAGGTGCTCCACTTTCTCTACCAGCTTGAGCTCCCGGTTGCGCAGCTCCGCAGCGAACTCGTACTGCTGGGCCGAGATGGCCTCCTCTTTCTCACGGCGCACACTCTCCAACACCTTCTGGGACTCCTGGATAGAGAGAGGAGTGGTGCTGTGGCGGATGCGCACGCGGGAAGCGGCCTCGTCAACAAGGTCAATAGCCTTGTCGGGTAGAAAGCGGTCGGGGATGAAGCGGGCCGCCAGACGCGCCGCGGCCTGAAGGGCCTCATCCTTGATGACGAGGTGATGGTGCTCCTCGTAGCGGGACTTCACATGGCGCAGGATTTCGAGGGTCTCCTCGACCGCTGGCTCCTCCACCAGGATGGGCTGGAACCGCCGCTCCAGCGCCGGGTCCCGTTCGACATACTTGCGGTAATCATCCAGGGTGGTGGCGCCGATCGTCTGGAGCTCCCCCCTGGCCAACGAGGGCTTCAAGATGTTGGCAGCGTCCACCGCGCCCTCGGCAGCGCCGGCTCCCACCAGGGTATGCAT
>JACQUK010000092.1 GCA_016210325.1 Chloroflexota bacterium | reverse complement strand
GACCTTCAACGCGGCGCAGGTCCGGTACGAAGCGACCATCAACACTACGGCCCTGGTGGACGGCAGCCACGTTGTCAAGGTCCGGGCGACCGACAACGCCCAGCAGACTACCCTGAAGCAGATTAGCGTAACGGTGACCAACATAGACATCCTGGGGCCGGCAATAACCCTGGTCAGTCCCAGCCAGGCCGCGCCGCAGGTGCTCAGCGGGGCGCTCACGATCATCAGGGTCAGTGCCTCGGACCCGGGCGGCGTGACTAGCGTCCAGTGGCAGGTGATGGACCCTCCGCTGTCGCCGCCGAATGAAGTCGCCTGGCAGCCCATGACCCTCAATGCCAGCACCTCCAACTGGGAAGCCTTCTGGCAGGCCCCGGGGGTCGCGGCAGATGCGAGCAAGATACTCGTCGTCCGCGCCATGGATGGCCAGGGGAACGTAAGCCTGTCCACCTTCGCGATCATGGTTTCGACGGTCCAGCTCGGCCCTGGCTTCGCCCCAGGAGCCCTGGAGATCTTCGCTCTGCCGCCTGGAGGCGACGTGGTGCCGCCAACTCTGCACCCAGACCCGCAGCTCGATACCACTCCACTGCCTGCTGACCTCATGCCCGCGGGCACCATCGCTCTCGTCGTCCTCCCCGGGGCCACGGTTACCGCCCTCAACCCCAACGGCGAGTGGGTGCTCAATGTGGGTGGCCAGACGGTCTTCGTCTACGAGAGCGCCGGGACACTCAAGGATGTGGTCCCGGTGGGGAGCGTGGTCAGGGTCGTGGCCACGCGGACCCTGGTGGCCGGGCCCATCGTGGCCGAGGTCATCCGCCTGAGGCCCACGGCTCGGCCCGAGGTAGTGTATGCCTTCCTTTACAGCGGCACGGTCACTCGGGCCGATGCCGCCATGTGGACTGTCGCCGGCGCCGACTTCCTCATCATCACCGACCCGACTATCGGGGCCACCGCCATCGATCCCGGTCTCGGCGTAGGCAGCGTGGTTCAGGTGGAGTTCATGCAGTTGCCGGACACAACGCCGCCCTTCGTCAGCATCACGGCGCCCGCAGGCGGCACGCAGATCAGTGGACTGGTCACGCTTTCCGCCAACGCCTCGGACAACCTGGCGATGGCTCAGGTGCGGTTCCTGGTGGACGGCGTTCTGATCGGCACGGACGACACCGCGCCCTACTCCTTGGCATGGGATAGCACCCCTGTGCTTGATGGCAGATCCCATATCCTCACAGCCCAGGCCGTGGATGCTGCGGGCAACATCGTCTCGGCTTTGGTAAGCGTGACCACGCCCGACCTGACCGCGCCAGCGGTGAGCATCACCAGTCCCGTCAACGGCACCACTGTCGCCGGAACGGTCTCGGTCTCCGCCAATGCCACCGACCTGGCGGGGGTCACCCAGGTACGGTTCCTGGTGGACGGTACCCTGCTCAGCACAGACACCGCCGCCCCCTACTCCGTGGACTGGGACACGACCAGCCTGGTGGATGGCCAGCATACGGTGAGGGTCGAGGCCGTTGACACCCCGGGCAACGTGGGCTCGGCCTCCGTCACCGTCACGGTGGACAACAGCGTGCCCTCGATCAGCATCACTAGCCCCACCAACGGCGCACACGTCGGAGGGAGCATCACGACCTCCGCCAGCGTCACCGACCCCGCGGGGGTCACTCAGGTACGGTTCCTGGTGGACGGTGCCCTGCTCAGCGCAGACACTGCCGCCCCCTACTCTGCGGCCTGGGACACGACCAGCCTGGCGGATGGGCCAGCACACGCTAACGGTCGAGGCCGTTGATACGGTGGGCAACGTGGGATCGGCTTCCGTGACCGTCACGGTGGACAACACTGCACCCACGGTCAGCATCACCGAGCCGGCGGCTGACGCCACAGTCAGCGGAACGGTCACAGTCTCCGCCGACACGGCGGATGGTCAGGGAGTCACTGAGGTCCGGTTCCTGGTGGACGGCGTCTTGCAGGGCACCAAGGCTGCCGCGCCGTTCTCCCTGGCCTGGGACACCACCATTGCGGCCAACGGCCTACACACGGTGACGATCGAGGCCCGTGATGCCGCAGGCAACGTGGGCTCGGCTTCCGTGAGCGTCACGGTGCAGAATCCGCCGACTTAGCACCGGAGACAAAATGGACCGGCTCGGGCCGGGGTTGTGGAATGAGAGAATGGGAGGGGAGTCCCGGGAACCACCGTCTGGCACGGGACTCCCCTCTTCACGCCGATCCCCAAGGAGCCCTGCCCCAAGAGAAGAATAGGAGGAGGATACGAGACATACAGCGCTCTAGGGTTCCAGGGTCAGGCGCAGGGTGAACTCGCCACGCCCGGTGGCGGCCATCTGGGCGAAAGGATAGACACCCCAGTGGCCGGAAGGATAGTCCTGGCGGTCAGGATCGTGGCGCCATTCCCAGCGGGCCGGGGAGTCCAGGAACGACACCACCCCCGGCCGGAGCCAGGGGTCGCCGCCGGCACGGGTCAGGAATGCCCCCAGCCCATCTGGATAGCGAACGCCCTGCGTCTCATCCCCCTCGACCTCAGCCAGCGACTGAGTCCAGTCGCTCGACCACATGCGCAGCGGGTCCAGGGCCACCTGAACGTCAACATAGATCTCGTCGCTCGCTCGGTACTGCACCACGACCCCCGAACCTTCTCTAGCCAGGCTGAAGGTCTTGGAAACCTTCCCATCAGGGGATACGAAGGTGACCTGTCCTTCCCCTGTGGTCACCCGGTAGCGCTGGTACGCGAGAGGCGTCCCGTCCATCCATTGCTCAACGAAGGCCCCCAGCATTCCGGGGGAGCCCGGGACCTGGTCCTGACCAGCTTCCCCCATGGTCCAGTCCCAGTTGGAAGGGCCGAAGAGCAGGACTATGAGCTGCTCCTTGGGGGCGATGAACTGGACCGGACCCTGGCCCGGGACGAGGGCAAAGCCGTACTCCAGCCGTCCGCCGTCGTCCTCGAAGACCAGGTACAAGCGGTCGCTGTGCAGGACATGCTCGTCTTCACCGTCCAGGTCAAGGTCCACCGTCTCCGCCGACGGCTCCGACGGCACCTCTCCCCGGGCGGCGGCATCGGCCCACCGGGCGGCCGCCAAAACCTTGTTCACCTGGCGCATGGCGTTGGCCCTCAGCTTGGCGGCGGGATGCAGGTAAGCGCCACCATAGGGCACATCACCGCGAAGCATATCCGCATCGTAGGGCGTATGGTCTTTCACCGAATGGAAGGTCTGCTCCCCAATGGCCCCGAAATAAAACAGCCAGGCAGATGTCGTGAGGTCGTTGTTCGGGGCCGAGCGCAAGTTCTTCAAGGTCTCGTAAATGACGGTCCCCGGGGTGCGGTCATCCCCCATCTTCCGGCCGCTGGGGATGGGAAGCCCGTCTCTCCAGTATGGCACATAGTCCGCATAGGACTCTATCCGCTGTCCCTTGGGGATGAGGGGGGAGTGTCCATCGGCATTGCCGCCGTAATAGAACTGGGGGAAGTAAGTATTATAATGCAGGGCACCGTCCATGGGGGGGAAGCGAGACGGTAGAATGGTATCTGGAGCCAGGCCGAGGTCGCCGTGGTCTATCACCTTCCAGCCCTGGTGGAAAAGCTGGCTCTCCCGGATGACCTGGACCCAGGGGTGCTCCGCAATCCAGCGCAGGTTGGCATCGGCCACCCCTTGGAAGCCCCACGGCGTTACCCCGATGTCGGTTCCCAGGCCGAGGAACTGCTCCTGGTCCGGCGACAGGGCTAGGTCCAGGAGGTTGCGTCGGAACCAGTAGTGCAGCCCGCCATCGGTGCCCCCCCATATGTCATACTCGTTCCAGTCGCGGTAGGGGTCGTCGCCCCAGCGGGGTTCCCACACGAAGGACCACGGGTAGCGCTGGAAAACGAGGCCGATGCCATTGGCCCGGTGGAGCTTGCCGGCAGCGGGGACTGCCTCCTCCATGGGGGCCCCGAACCAGCCATGATAGTCCTGCTCGGCCCCTACAATGGCTGCTTCATACCCCGCCTCTCGAATCGTCTGCAGGTCGGCCACCGTGACCTGGCCCTCATAGGGATAGAAGATGGCGGAGCCCGGCAGGCCGGCCTGCCGGTAGAGGTGCTGTTCCAGGGCTATGGCTTTGGCGTCCACGTCCTGGGGCTGCCAGGCCATGAAGTGCCCGTAGGCCAGCGTATCCGGCAGGTCCAGGAGCCCCGCCTCATGCAAAGCTGACACGCGGTCATAGAGCCCGAGGTCCGTGGTCCAGCCCAGGTATTGCATCTGCTTGACGTCCACGCTCATGGGCAGCCAGTACTTCTCCGCAGCGTCCAGCAGGTAGCGCCAGCCTTTGTGCTTCACCTGGCCGTCCCGGTCGGCCTCCAGGCTATCATACCAGCCCGCCACTGCGGCCGGCGTAGCGGGACCCAGCAAGTTGCCGAAGCGAATGACCATACGGCCCCTGCCCTGGACCGAGGCATTGCTGAGGACCGGCTCGGCCCAGTCCAGCACGGCCGCGCCCCCCGCCTCCACCGCCAGGACCTGGAACTCGAACGGGCCCGCGGGCAAGGGAGGCAAGGCGTCCCGTCTCAGGTCCACTGCCACGTAGTCCAGTGTGGCGTCGTTGGTGACGGCAGCCACGGCGTTGGGAACTGGGCGAAAGTCAGCCCCCGTCACCTCGGCGGTCTTCCCTGCGGACACCTTGACCAGGAGGCTCCAGGGAATACCCGTGGTTGGGGAGCCTCCAGGTCCCAGGGCGGTGGAGCCACCTGGTGCTGCGTTCAGCGCCAGGTACAAGTCCGGCACGGCTGCCCGCAAGTCCAGGAAGTCGGCCCGGAACCGGAGCATGTCGTCCGCTTGCCTGAGGTAAACCGCCACCAGGTCCCGGTCATCGCCCCCGGCGTCGCCCCAGGGATCGAAACCCCGGAGGTCGTCCGCGCTCCAGCCAGGCCGGTAGGCCGCTTCCCCCTTGGGGACGGACACCGTGGGCCGGGTGGGTCTGGGGGTGGCCGACGGCTGGCGTGTGGGCAAGGGTGCAGCGGAAGGCCGAGGCGTGGGGAGGGGGCTGGCAAGAGCCAGGGAGGTTGGCGTCGCCACAGGTGTCGGCGGCCCTAGTGTGGGCGTAGCTTCAGGGCCAGTGCAAGCCGCCAGCAGCAACGTCATCAGGACTAGGAGGCAATGCCGAGAGACAACTGCTCCCATTGAATGCAGTATAGCGACGAGCCTTCAGAGCAGCAACCACAGGGCCGGCTTGAGTCGCCGATATCCAGAGTGAGAAGCGTTAGATAACTTCGCTATCCAGTGTGGACGCGCCAGTCTGGTTTGCTAGCGACATGAGAGGCGAGTCCCAAGGACTTGGAGCAAGCTGTCCAGTTTGCGCCGCATCCATTTCGGCGGCTCTGCACTCTACTTCTCCCACTTCCGCAACGTCCCGGGGCAGGCGTGGTAACGTAAAATGCAAGCTGAACATAGCCCAGCGCTCGTATCGGCCCCCGCTACCAATTCTCGGCCATTGGCAACATTGCCCGATTAGCTCTAACTACCTAGCCAAGTGCCTCAATCCCTCCTAGACAGGGCGCAATGTCCCTGCAAATACCTGCCAGGCGAGGGTGGACTTCGCGAAGAGGCTCAAGAGGACGTATGCACGCTCCCCATACAGGTAGTCTCTCCACGGACCGACCCTCTTGTACCGCAGGAGCATATTGACAGCGAAGACGTTGAAGAACACAAAGATCGATGCGAATATTCCGTGAGACGAACCCGGGAGATCCTCTTCCATCGCCACCAGATCCAATGAGATAGACGGCTATTACAACCCACGGCACCGCCTAGAGCCTTGGGTGGGCGTCAGGGCCAGGCCGATGACCCTCCCACTCAGCTACGGGCAAAGGGGTCGGCCCCAGCCCCGGTGCCGCGCCCGCTGACCATCACGCCAGTGGGGCCGCGACACCGGGGCCAGCGCCCAGGTCTATGGACAGGTGCCCTGGCTCATCTTGCCGGTGGTGTCCCAGGTGTAGGTGCACCGGGTGGGGTTGGTCCGCAGATAAGTGGGCGACAGCGGCTCGGTGCCCGCCCCCGTCGGCTCGGCGGAGAAGTCGCTGGCGGGGACGGCCTGACCAGCGACGTCGGCGACCTGGTTGGCGGCCATCATGGTGTCCATGGCCGCCTGAACGCTGGTCAGCTCCGTAGCGTTGGCCTCGGTCTGTCCCGCGCCGAAGAAGGTCCGGTACACGGGGATGGACACCGCCGCCAGCACCCCCATGATGCCGATGACCACCAGCAGCTCGACGAGGGAGAACCCTCTCCTTGCCCTCACGGCAGTCCCCTTGTACTCGCTCATACAGTTCCTCCTCTTGGTCTGGCTTGATTGGGCCGCCGAGTACCTTGAGCCCTCCATGGGCCCACACCTCCTTGACCGTTCTACCGGACCGCACAGGTTCAGCCCTGTCCCTGGCGGGCTGTCTTCGACAAGGTGACCCCGAAGGTCACCCTCCCAGGGGCGCCCGCGGGACCTGTAAGGCTCAGCCGAGTTACGGCCACGGCCTGGAAATGCCCACCCTGCTCCAGGGCGCCCACATACTCCAGCACCGCCTCATAGGTGGCCGCCTCCCCCTCCACCACTAGTCCGTCCTTCTGGGTGGCAACCCGAAGGAGAGCGATGCCAGGCGTCAGGACCTGCCACACCGCAGTCAGCTCGTCCGCTTTGACACTCCCCGTGGCCACAATGCTTTCCCGCTGTCCCTCCAGGTCCTGAATCTGGGTAGCAATCTCGTCCATGCTTTTCTGGACCTCGGTACGCTGCGCCAGGCTGGCCTTGGCCAACCTCACCTGGTACTGGAGGGCCGCTAGCTCCGCGTGCTGCTGGCGCAGGCCCGCCTCCTGCCCGGCCCGGAGTTGCGTCACCGGCGCCAGCAGCAGGACGCCAGCGGCCAGGCCCAGGCCAGTGGCCAGCGCCCTGGGGGGGAGAAGGACCCGCTGGTACTGCGGCGGGAGCACGTTGAAATCCACCGGCCTCCACCCCTCCCTGTCGGGCCGGCGGCGGCCCCGCTTGAGTGCCACGCCGATGGCCGACGCGTAGGTAGCTGCCGGAAACTCCTTCGCAGCACCCAGGGGGCATTGGAAGGGCTCCACAGGCAGGGGTGAGAGACTTTGCAGGGCCCGGCCCAGCTCCGAGCCGTCCGCCAGCCGACCGGTCAGTACCAGCGGGGTCTTGGGCTCCCACGTCCCACTCCGCTCGGTGGCCTGGTAGTACTCGATGGAGCGTGCCACCTCTCCCAGCAAGGCATGGGCTCGCTCCTGATCGCTACCCTCTGGCCCCAGGGCCAGGGAACGGACCAGCCGCGGGACCCCCTGGACCACCAGCACCAGGTCGGCCCCCGAGTCTTCGAGGTCCAAGATGAGGGCGTTTGGCCTCCCCACAGCCCGGACCAGGGCCAGAGGCTTCAGCTCCCACCAGCGGGGTCGCAGCCTGGCCGCCCGGAAGGCTGAGTGCAGCCGCTCATAAGGCTCCCTGGGCACCGCCACCAGTAGGAGCTCCTGCCGGTCCCGAGTCACGTGGAAGGGCTGCCAGAAGAGGTGGAGCAGAGCCGTGCTCATCGGCAGCTCCCGCTTCGCCTCACTGGCCACAGCCTCAGCCATCAGCCGGGGCTTGAGCCTGGGCAGAGCGATGGTGCGGAAGAGGCCCCGACTGCCCGGAAAGGAGACCAGTGTTCGCCCCCTTACCCCCGCGCGGCCCCACAGCAGGGAGGACAGGGTAGCCTGAAGCGACCAGGCAGAGGTCACAACACCTTCCTGGACCACGCCTGGGGCCAGGGGATAGCTCATCCAGCCCTGCACCCGCCGGCCCTCCACTACCAGCATGCGGAGGGCGGTGTCCTCAATGGCCAGGCAAACCCGGGTGGCGCCCAAGGGCCTACCTCCCCTCTTTGGGCTTCACTGGAGTCGGCGTTGGACCACCAGAAGGCGCTGGCCCCCGACCCTCGGCCCGGTCGTAGAGGTCCGCCTCCATGACCAGCAACCAGCCCTCCTTGCCCTGGGCAAGCTGGACTGCCCTCAAGACCGTGGTCTGCTGGGGTAGCTCGAGGAGGGCATCCACGAAGCTGATCAGCCCCTGCGGCTGGCCCCTCAGGGTAATGCTGAAGGGCGCTTGGCGGTAGACGTGTTGCCCCTGGCGCTGGTCCTTGGCGGGCTGGGCCTGGAGGTTCACCAGTTCCAGGCCCGCTTCCTGCGCAAGTGTTAGCACCTGTTGCACAAAGAGCCCCGTGTCGGCCCGGGCTGGGAAGGCCCGCTGGACCTCTGCCAGCTTCCCTTCCGCCCGCTGCAGCGCCAACCGTAGCTCCTCCACAGAAGGGCCGCGGCTGCTGCGCGCCACGGCGGCCTGGGCCACCGCCACATCGGCAGCCGCTCGCTGGCGGGCTTGGGCCTGGTGCAGCAGCGACAGCCCCAGCCCAGCGTGGGCAAAGAGCAGGACGGCGGTGAAAGCCAGGACCAAATGGCGCGGCCTGGGGCGCCAGGCACTGAGCCTGCTTCTGAGTCCGACTACCACCGGCGCCTGGCGTACCTCCATGGCTATTCCACCTGCCACGAGACGATCACCACATCGGTGTCCTGGACCTTGGCCCGCACCAGGAGTCTGACCCGTCCGGAGGATGCCGTTATGTCGAGCTGAGGCCAGGCCGCCACCACCGCCCCAGCTTCGCCCGTGGACACCTGTCCCAACTGTTCGGCGCTCACCCGCACCCAGGCCTCGCTGGAGTAGGTGCCTTCCAGCGGGGTGGCCGCCGCCTGGAGGCCCACCCTGGCTGTAGCCCCCGACTCCAGCCAGGGTAATGGCGTGCCGAAGTCCCAGACGTGCTGCGCCCGGCCCTCCACCATGGTGACGGTGGGCTCGCCCAGGACCAGGGCACCCTGACTTGTCTGGATGCCAGTGCTGCTAATGGAGCCGGGAACGTAGACAAAGCCAGGAGGAAGCAGGCTACCTATCTGCTCCAGGTGCAGGCGGGACGTGCCCACGTTCTCAATGAGCAGCGTGTAGGTGAAGGTGGTGAACTGCCCCGGTGTGACGGAGCTGGGCGAGACCGTGGTGCTGATGACGACCCGGTTCCCTTGCGAAGGATCGGGCGTTGGGGAGGGTGCGGGCGTGGGGGTGGGGG
>JACQUK010000095.1 GCA_016210325.1 Chloroflexota bacterium | reverse complement strand
GCCTATCGCACCCCTTGATCCCTCTTGCTACCTTGTCAATAACCATGTCCAAGATACAAGGGGTAGTACCCCTCTGCCGGGGGTTCGGGGGACACCCCCGAACCCTTTTCTCCCCCTCTCCCGCGACGGGAGTGGGGGACTGTGGGGGTGAGGGACTTTGAGGATCAGGGGGTAAGCCATGGACTTTTCCTGGACGCCTGAGCAGCAGCGCTTCCGCCAGGAGCTCCACGACTTCATTCTGCGAGAGATGCCGTCGGGGAGCGAGCGCGGCGAGGAGGGCCACAGCCCGGAGTTCTCCCGCAAGCTGGGCAAGGCCGGGTGGATCGGCTCCTCCTGGCCGGTGGAGTACGGAGGCCGCGGCCTGGGCGCCATGGAGCGCCTCATCTACTCCGAGGAGATGGTGCTGACCGGCGCCCCCATCGGCTACCACCACATCGCCGAGCGGCAGATGGGCCCCAGCATCATCATGTTCGGCACCGAGGAGCAGAAGCGGTCCTTCCTGCCGCGCATCGCCGCCGGCGAGTGCGCCTTCTGCATCGGCTACAGCGAGCCCAACGCCGGCTCGGACCTGGCATCCCTGACCACCCGCGCGGTGCAGGACGGCGACGACTACATCGTCAACGGCGCCAAGGTCTGGAACTCGGCCCACCGCGCCGACTACATCTGGCTGGCCACCCGCACGGACCCCGATGTCCCCAAACACAAGGGCATCAGCGTCTTCCTGGTGGACCTCAAAACGCCAGGCATCACTATCCAGCCCATCCTGAACATGGCGAACCACCACGGCTTCAACCTGGTGACCTTCGAGAACGCGCGGGTGCCCGGCAGCGCCATGGTGGGCGAGCGGGACCGGGGCTGGTACGTGGCGGCGGGCAACCTGGACTTCGAGCGCAGCGGCATCGAGCGGGTGGGCCGCTACTACCCCATGTGGCAGGAGTTCCTGGGCTTTGTGCGCGAGGCGAAGCCGGACGGCCGGCGGCTGGCGGAGGACGCCTTGGTGCGGCACCGCCTGGCCGAGGTCCAGATTGAGTTCGATGTGGGGCGCCTGATGTGCTACAACGTGGCCTACATGATGTCCCAGGGGAAGGTGCCCAACATCGAGGCGTCGGCGTCCAAGGTCTTTGGCTGCGAGACCAGCCAGCGCATGGCCCGGGCCATGTTCGACGTGATGGGCCTCTACGGGCAGCTTGAGCCTGGCTCCCGGCGCGCGCCGCTGGCGGGCCGCATCGAGCGGACCTGGATGACGTGCATCTCGCTGACCATTGCCGGCGGCACGTCCGAGGTGATGCGCAACATCATCGCCCAGCGCGGCCTGGGGCTGCCAAGGGGGTAGTGGGGGTGCCTAACCGACGCGCCGGGGAAAGCTCAACGAGTGACATCTGCGGTCTTCAAGTGCTGGGGAACAGATGACGACTCGAGATGAGTTCCCAGAGGGTGTCAAGCGAACAGCGGCCCAGCGGGCAGCGTATCTCTGCTCCAACCCTGATTGTCGCAAACTCACTATCGGACCTCACTCCGATCCTACCAAAGCGCGCAGCCAGGGTGTCGCTGCTCATATCTGTGCTGCTGCACCTGGGGGGCCTCGTTACGATCCGGGTCAAACCGAAAAACAACGCAGAGGCATCGCGAATGCAATTTGGTTGTGCCATAGCTGCAGCGACCTTGTGGACAAAGACCAGCGTCAGTTTTCAAAAGACGTCCTGTTGCGGTGGAAAGCCGAACATGAACGGTACATCCGGGACAAAGGCTACATGCCAGATCTGCCGAAGGTCGTACTTCAGACCCGAAAAGGCCTTACTTTGCCGGCGACAGGTCCGGCCGAGATAACCGGGGAAGACAACGCTGCGTACCGCGAACACGATCTTACGATTGCCAACCTTGGCAACCAAGTCCTCCATCATCTGCAATGTCGCATCCAGTTCCCTGAACCGGTGGTGTGTGCCAATGTAGTGGACCGTCCCGTAGGGGCAGACGTTCAATGCGAAGCGGACATCCCTCACATGCGGGCATTCGCATCTCCTGGCGCCTCTATTCGTGTCATCGGGGGTGGACGACGCGCGTGGGCCTGGAAGGTAGCCGTTCACCCCCTCCCTGCCAAAGCCTGCCTCTCGGTTCGGTTTTGGTCGGTCGCTGCCGAAGCTGATTTTCCCCCACTCAATGGGATAGCGCGAGCCAATGGTGAGCTTGAGTATCATATCCGTGGGGAGTTTCAGTATCCCAGGCTGAGCGAATACCTCACCCGGAAGTTCTTGGTACTCCTTGACTTTGACTCAACGTGTAGGCACATCAAGTCTGGAACATGCGAAGAAGCCGATGGCACAAGAACGCTCATGCGTGTTGACCGCTGGCCATAGCACCGCCGCGTCCACTGCCCGCAGCCTGTCCGCCCGCAGGGTGGCAATGCGCTTCATGAGGCTACTCTTGACAATGGTGGTTCTGGAAACGCGATCCGGTTCTTACCTCAGTCCAAGGCTACGCATCAGCGCGGCGTCCACCTGCCTCATACGCTCGGCGGACAGAGTGCCACAGTGGTTCACCAGGCGCCCCTTGTCTACCGTCATGATGGCCGAGAGGTTCACCGTGCCGTCCCTGGGCAGGCCGCTCTCGGTGGCGGGGATGTCTACGGTGAAGGGATAGGGCCTCTCCGCGGCAGTGGTCATGGCCGCCACGATGGTGGTCGGCGAGTACCGGTTGCCAACGTCGTTCTGGATGACCAATGACGGGCGGATGCCCGCCTGCTCGCTGCCCCGCGCCGGGTTCCAGTTGACCCAGTAGACCTCGCCACGCTTCACCATCGGCTACTTCCACTGGGGCAGGGCTTCTCTGGCGGCGTCCACTCCACCTTCTGCGAAGGCCAGGGCTTCGCCCGCAAGGGCCATGTAGCCCTCAGCCATGCTCTGCTCCTCGAGCTCTGCCATCCACCTTGCCAGCATCTCGGCAATGACGCCGCTCCGCGAGACCCCGCGTTCCTTGGCTAGTGTGTCTAGCCGTTCAAGGAGGTCGGCGGGCAGTGAGATGGTGACTTTGGAAGTGGTCATACTCGAGGCTCCTACTGGGTAGTAAGGCCATACTATCATGCCGGCTGAAGGGCGGCAACATAGATGCCCCGCTGGGCCAGCCTACCCCTCCATCCCCAGCGCGAAGTGGACCGCCGCCTCCACTGCGCGCAGCTTGTCAGGCCGCAAGGTGGCAATGTGCTCGCGGAGCCTCTGTTTTCGGACTGTCATGATCACGTCCAGGTTGGCAACTGACGGCCGGGGCAGACCGTCTTCCGGTCCTAGCGGAACTTCGGTGGGAAGGCCCCGGATATGGGTGGTCACCGGAGTCACAATCACCAGGCTGCGGGCTGCATAGGCCTCATCGCGGGAGAGCAGCACGACCGGCCTTCGCCCAGCAGGGGCAGGCAGGTCCGCCCACCAGACCTCGCCGCGCCTCACTGGTTGGCACCGTCATCCCAGGGGATCTCCGCCAGCGCAGGTTGGATGTCGGACTCGGCCATTGCCATGTCCTCCGCCGTCTCCGGGTTGTCCAGGTAGCCCTGCACGTACCGCTCGATGTCCTCCCGCTCACGCTGGCGCTTCAGGAACTCCTCCACGGCGCGGCGGAAAAGCTGGCTGCGGCTCTCGCCGCTGGCCTTGCGGTGTTCCTCGATGCTCTTCAGTAGCTCTTCCGGGAGACTGATGGCTACCTTGGCGGTGTTTGGCATGTCATGTACCCTCCGTCGTTCATACCAGAGTATGAATGAAGGAGGATGGGATGTCAACACCGGCTCAGTGTGGAGCCGGCTCGCGCTCGGTGGGTGCCACGTGAAGCGCGTTATCAGGCCTTGGTGGGCCGCAAGCAGCAGGGTATGGGTCCTTCTCTGTCCTCTCTGGCCGCTTGACAGGGGAGTCATGTCGGAATACTCTCCTGCCGTCATGGGGTGAGAACGAGCCATTCACAGACTCCCCCACGGGAGGTTGCTGGTGAAGCCTTACGAGAAGCACGTGTTCGTGTGCTCCCTGGGTAACAACTGCACCGAGAGGGGGTCCGCCGGCCACTACGACCTTCTGCTCAAGGCCCTTGACGAGAAGGTGACTGGGCCCGCGCGGAAGGCCATCAAGGTCACCCAGACGCAGTGCGTTGGCGCGTGTGGCTTCGGGCCCAACGTCGTGGTCTACCCCGAGGGGGTCTGGTACTATGGGGTCGGCCCCCAGGACATTCCGGAGATCGTGGAGGAGCACCTCATGAGGGGCCGAATCGTCTCTCGGCTCCTCTTCCACCAGTATGGAGAGACGCTGCCAGACGAGGTGGTGCGGGACCGGGTCTGCGGCATGGTCTTCCACGTCTCAGAGGCGAAGGCCTCGTTTCAGCATGAAGGCCGGCTGTACTACTTCTGTAATGAAGGGTGTTTGACAGCTTTCCGAGAAGCTCCCGCCGAGTTCCTCAAGCCACACGGCGCGCATAAGGGCCACGGCGCTCACTAGCCTGCTAGGTGAAGTAGCGGATCAGCCCGCCCTTGACCAGCCAGTAGTAGACCAGGTAGGAGCCCATCAGCAGCACCAGCACCGCACTTACCCGCTCCACATAGGGCAACATGGAGCGGAAGGTGCCGACCACAGCGCCCTTGAACAGGGCCATCCCCACGGTCAGCATGACGAGCACCAGCCCCATGCCGAGAGCGTAGCTGATGAACTGGGAGAAGCCTGATAGCACCCCCCGCACTGCCAGAGAGCTGCCCACCACCCCCAGGAAGATGGGCAGGGTGCAGGCCAGGGAGCATACGGCGTAGGCGATGCCGAAGAGGAAGAAGGCGACGGCGCCGCCTCCCTGGGGCTGGCCCACCCTGGCCGCCAGGCGGGCGGCCAGGCCCGAGTAGAGGTGTTTGCCGGACAGCAGCAGCAGGCCCACCACGGCCAGCGCCGCGCCGGTGACCAGCCCGGCCCAGGGCATCAGGCGTACCAGGAACTGCCCTCCTGCGGCGATGCCCAGGCCAACGGCGCCAAACAGGACCACGAAGCCCAGGGTGACCATGACCCCGATGTACAGGGCCTTGCCCGCCCGTAGCAGGAGGGACCCGCGCGACGCCGCCTCTTCCCTGATGCCCAGGTAAAGGGACAGGTAGGCAGGCAGCAGGGCGAAGCCGCAGGGGTTGACCGTCGAGACCATGCCAGCGCCGAAGGCGTAGCCGAAGGGCAGCAGGGCCACCATGTTCGTGGCCCAGTTGGCGGCCCACGTCTGGAAAAAGGTTATCGGGTCTGGCACTGGTTGGGCCTGTCCCCCCTTACCGCAGTTGCCGAAAGCCCTCTGGGTTGCTTTCTTCGGTACCGTCCGTGGGGGTCACGCCGGCCAGCAGCTCCTCTATCCAACCGGTAAGCTGCCCCTCGCTGATGGCCCCCACGAAGCGCCGCGCGATGACGCCGTCCTTGCTCACGAAGAAGGTGACCGGGATGCCCACGACGCCGTAGTCAATGGTGACTTTGCCGCTGAAGTCAGGCCCGTTGGGGTACGTGTTGTTGAACTCGCGCAGGTAGGCCCTGGCGTCGCTCTCCGAGTCCTGGATGTCCACGCCCACGAAGACGACGCCCTTGTCGCGGTAGGCGCGCCAGGTCCGCTCCAGCAGGGGTGCCTCCTCGCGGCAGGGGACGCACCAGGAGGCCCAGAAGTTGATGATGACCGGCTTGCCGCGCTGCTGTGCTAGCTGGAAGTCTCCGCCGCCGAACAGGGTCAGGGCGAAGTCAGGGGCCGGCTTGCCCACCCGGGTGAACCCGCTGCGGCCGGTGGCCGGCTGCCGGTTTGCCATGCCCCAGGCCATCAGGCCCACCAACGCCACCACTCCGATGACGACGCCTACGATGATAGTGACCTTGCGGGACAAGGGCCTCCGCTTCAGCCTCCTGCTCCCCACCTGGACTGGGTCGCAGGGGGACCTCATCGAGTTGGATACCGCCTCAGCGGACAGGGTATGCCATAAGGCGCTTCGGCTCTACTGGCGTCAGCGCTAGGCCGTGCCGCATCTCTGCACCAAAGCAAGTCTACCCTGACTGGGGCGCGCT
This sequence comes from Chloroflexota bacterium, assembly GCA_016210325.1. Taxonomy (GTDB): domain Bacteria; phylum Chloroflexota; class Dehalococcoidia; order Lucifugimonadales; family HRBIN23; genus JACQUK01. The sequence continues at coordinate 174 of JACQUK010000095.1, read as the reverse complement.
GGGAAGTCGGAAGGGTACTAGGTTCTGTTAACATTGTCCGCTCACCCTGAGGCTCTCGAAGGGCGAGCGGGTCCAGCGGGCTTGCGCTCAGGGTTCGACAAGCTCACCACGAGCGGTAGTATCGGCAGAATGTCAACAGAACCTTGACTGCTGGGCCAGGTCTCAGTGGTGGGG
>JACQUK010000093.1 GCA_016210325.1 Chloroflexota bacterium | reverse complement strand
ATATCTGGTAGGCGTGGGACGCCAGGTCCACCTCGCCGTCAGCGTCGCCGTCCAGGATGCCTGCCTTTTCGTTGTACAGGTTGACAACCGCCTGGTCGTCCCTGTCGTCCTCAAAGAAGGCCTCGTCGGCTCCCACCACCTCAGCGTTCTCCTTGAGACGGGTGCGGACGCGCCTGCGCAGCTTGATGATGCGCTCCACTCCATCGGCGGGCAGGAAGGAGTAGCACGTGATCTCCCCTGCCTTCTGCCCGATGCGGTCCACGCGGCCAGCCCGCTGGATGAGCCGGATGATGGCCCAGGGGAGATCAAAGTTCACCACGACGGCGCAGTCCTGGAGGTTCTGGCCCTCGCTGAGGACGTCGGTGGCGACGAGGACCCGGAGTTCTTGCTCCGCGGAAATGACGCCGCGCTTCTTATTGCTTTCTGGGCTAAAGCGATACGCCAGCAGGGTGGGATCGGAGGAGTCGCCTGTGACCCCGGCCAGGGCTCCCACACCCCGGAGCTGGGCTTCCAGGTATCGTACCGTGTCCGCGAACTGAGTGAAGACAATCACCTTCTGGTTGGGGTGCTTCACGGTAAGCAGCTTACGGAGAGCATCCAGCTTGGCATCATACCGGGGCTCCCATGCCCCGCTGTGCTGAAGTACCTGGAGCAGGGCATCGGCGTCAGCCTGAAGGTCTTCCTCCAGGGCTTTGATGCAGAGGTCAGGCCGCAGCCACTTGAAACGGCGCCGGTAAGGGCCCGCGTACCTGGCGTACACCTCGGCGGCGCGGGTTTGGAAGCTAGCAGGTGTCCAGGAAGTCGGACCGGCGAGTCGGTCAACGGTTTCACCCTGTTCTTCGTCTTCCGGCTCGAACATGCTTCCCTGGGCTTCGTCCGCGTCTTCATCTGAAAAGCGGGAGTCCAGCATCTCCGCTTCCTGCGCGCCCAGGGGAAGGGGCAGGCCGTGCTGGATGGCGTGCAAGTATACGTAGTTGCGGAGGATGTGGCGCTCTACCGATTGGAGGAAGGCGGCGCCACTGCTCTCTAGGCGCTTGAACAGATTGGTGCGGCAGAAGCCCATGAGGCGCTTACCGGCCCGGGACAGGTCCTGGAGCTGCCTAGCCTCGGCCTGGGTGGGAGGCGAGTGAGGGGAAGGGGCCACGTAGTTGCCCAGGCCATACCGAGGCAAGGTGAGAGCGTTGACGGTATCGACCACGCCCTGGGCGTAAAGGCGGGCGTACTGGTCTGTTGGGCTGTGCTCGTCGATGGTGAATTTGACGGTCCTGGGGATTCGGGTCGGGAAGAACGACTTCGTCCCGTCCTCGAAGGTCAGGAACTTGCGGCCAGTGTCAGGGTCGGTCTCGGCGTAGTTGTCCTGGATGAAGCTGCGAGTACGGCGCACCAGGTACAGGCGCATGAGATCGCGCCAATCATCAGCGTACTCGCTCTTCTCAAAGGCCGCCAGTGAGCGAGGGAGTGCCTGGTGGCGACGACTGAACTCCGCCTCGCCCAACTCCCGCAACAGCCTCTCGGGGCGGATGCCCAGGTCTCGGTCCTCCTCCACGAAAAGGCGGAGCTGGCTGGACAGATCCAGGTAGGTCTTGTTATATGGCGTGGCTGAAAGCAAGACGCACTTGCTGTCGTTTGCACGGATGTATTCCTGGATGGCTCGGTACCGCTTTCCGTCACGGTTGCGGAGATTGTGGCTCTCGTCGATGACTACCAGCCGGTAGCGACGGAGGTCGGGCAACTCGGTGAGGACTCGGCTCAGGGAGAGGACCCTGGCCCGAAGCCGGTACTCGTCACGGTAGTCCTCCCACATGCGCACTAGGTTCTTGGGGCACAGAATCAGAGTCTCCAGCCCATAGTCATCCTCGAAGATGCGGGCCACGGCGGTGGCCATGAGGGTCTTGCCCAGGCCCACCACGTCACCGATCAGTACCCCGTTGCGCTTGTTCAGGTGATGAGCAGCGATCTTCACGGCGGCAGTCTGGAACTCGAAGAGCCGCTGCCCGAAGTCCCGTGGAATGTGGAACTCCAATAGCCCGGCCCGTGCCTCGTGGGAGAGATGGTACGCGATCTTGAGATAGATGTGATAGGGCGGTACCAGGTCTTCCCGCGCCCAGCTTTCCGCGATGGTCTGGGCCAGCTCGTCTGAGATATCGACGCAAAACCTGTCCTTCCACCGGTCCTCAAACCATTTGACGAGTTTGAGGCAGGCGTCGTGGTCTAGGACGTCCACGTTGAGCTCACCCTGCCCCGCCAGACCGGCGAAAGTCAGGTTGCTGCTGCCGAGATAGCCGATGATGGGATTGATAGGGTCGTTCCGAAACAGGAGGTAGAGCTTGGCGTGCAGTGGATGGCGCAGAAAGAGCTTGACTACGACCTTCTTGGCGCGAAGTTGCGCCACCAGACGCCGCAATGTCTGCTCGTCCTCGTTAGTGGGCACTCCCAAGGTCAATTGGTGACGGAACTGCTCGGCCAGTTGCTTTTTTAGGCGAAGGGCTGCCTGGTTGTCTATCCCGGGTTTGCTGTCGAACAGGCTCAAAGACTCCCTGAGTTCGTCATGGGGTAGCCTCTGCATTCCCACCAGCACACGACAGCGATCGTCGGGTCCCGTCCAACTGTCGACGTAGGAGGCCAATTCTCCCCAACCGCGCAGGTTGAAGTACCCAACGCAGAAGTCCGATCGGGAGGCGATATCGAGGGTTTCCTGCAACGCTGGCAGAAGAGAAAGGTCGATGTTATCAAAGATGCGCGGCATACCTACTTCCTTTCACCAATGGTCTTGAAGTGGATATGAGCCAACTCGACCTTCCAAAATGAGACCTCGCCCTACTCTTTGTGGGCACAAACGTAGTCCTTCTGGCACGGCGTCGTTATAGCACAGGGTATAGTTGCTTGTACAGGTAGTCGGAACCCGCCGTCCAAGGGGAGGCAGAAAGGCGCAGAGCATCCCTTGCATAACCTCGAGGACCGGTGGCTGTGGGCGATGGGCCAGGGTGGGGCAAGGGTCGCCGAGGACGTAGGCCGAGCCTTCGCCTGCCTGTGCGCGCTCTTCGAGTTCGAGCCTCCGTCCAGGGACTTCGCGGCACTTTGGGCAGAGTGGGTCCGCTGCGGCACGCCGGACCGCCTGCTGCGCCTTGGGCGTTCCATCAGACGGGTCGCGGAGGAAGATCGGAGCTACGGGCCACGCGCTCTGAGACTCCTGGGCAAACGGCGGGAGTTGCTCAAGGCAAGGCCGTTCGACGCCGTGCCTCTGTTGGTACTGGCACTGCCGTTTCGCGGGCGGCTGATGGTTGGCTGGAGAGGGATCAAGGAGTTGTTGGCGTGGCGGAGGCACAGGAGCTGGGCCAGCCATCTCCGGCAGTTCAACCGGAAATGGCTGGGCAACTCCCGGAACGGCCAGAAGGCGCTCCAACTTCTCGTCGCGACCTTGACTGTCTACCCCTACGTCCGGGAGGCCCATGACCGTCTTGACGGCAGCCCGGCAGGTGGTGGTCCCCTTCGGCCGCTGGCTGGCCGAACGCCTTCCAGTGGATGCCATGGCACCCCGCCTGAGCCGGGACTTTGATACGTTGCTGGCGGTGGTGGAGGCCAGCGCCTTGCTTCACCAGCGCCAGCGGAGACGGGCCGGCCAGGGAAAGATCATCGCCACCGTTGCCGACTACGGCATGGCATTCGCGACCGTGGGCCGCGCCTTCGACCTGGCCAGCAACGACGCCGTCTCTGAGCGACAACGGCAGGCGGTGGAGGCGGTGCGGGCCATGTGTGAGGCCGATGGGCAGCCCCAGGCCTCGGTCCGGGCCGTAGCCGACCGCATAGGGCTTCACCCTTCCAACGCTGGACGCCACCTCCGGGCTGCAGCGGACAAGGGTTTTTTGGTCAATCAGAACGCCGGTGAGAAGGGAAGGCCCGCAGCGTACGTCATTGGGGCGCCGCTGCCATCGCCACGGGGCTTGCTCCCGACGTGGGAGGAGCTGGCTGACGCATTCCCTGATCTGGTCCAACCGTGGGTTGACCCCATTACGGGTCTGCCTTGTGTGTGTCCTGCCCCTTCTGAGGGACCGCACGACCGCACGCGTCCTATCCAGGCCGAATCTGCGGAGCCACCACACGGGTCACCGCAGGGGTGCGCAGCAGTCGCACAGGCCGCACGAGTCACCGCACGGGTCAGTCCCGCTACGAGTCAGCTAGGGGCCGAGGGGGAGTCGTGCGGTCCTGCGGCGGAAAACCGAGAGGTCAACACACATAACGGCGCACCGCAGGGGATCGGGGAATGGGAGACGGGACAGATATGATCACCGACCTCCTGGACGAGCTGCGTCGGCGCAACGTCGAGTTGACCATCGACGGGGACCGGCTCCGCTACCGCGCCCCGGCCGGGGCACTGACACAAGAGTTGCTTGCACAACTACGGAGCCACAGGGCCGCGGTATTGGAGCGACTGCGGGATGCAGAGACCTTTGAACCCTGGGCACTTCAGGAGTGGCGCCGTGTCACCATCCCCGACTGGCGGCGCATCCTCCAGGAGAGTATCGCCCAGGGAGATGCCAAGCGGGAGGCCTACGCCCGCTGGATGCTGCGGGAGGTCCTGCTGGACGCCGAGTACCGCGAGGAGGGCACATGACGCAGGCGGCGATAGTGCAAGTGGGAGCACGCCCCGACAGCCATCGGGGAGATGGCGGCTCGCGGCCGACCTCGCCGCTCCATGCCCTCCAGGTGCGGCCAATCCCCTTCCGCGTCGCCAGAGACCTTCTGGTGCGCCACCACTACCTGCACAGCCTGCCCGGCGGGACCCGCCTGGCCTTCGGCGTGTTCATCGGTGCTCGCCTCGTTGGAGCGCTCACCATCGGCTGTGGCCCCTCGCAAGCCCACTGCCTCGTAGAAGGGGCGACGAGGGACGACGGGGCTACCCTGACGCGGCTCTGGCTGTCCGACGAGCTTCCGCCCAACAGCGAGAGCCGGGTCATGGGCGTGGTCCTCCGGTTCCTCAAGCGCTTCACGGGAGTCAAGTTCCTCGTCAGCTACGCCGACCCAGCCCAGGGTCACTTGGGGGGTATCTACCAGGCCACGGGCTGGCTCTACACGGGCCTGTCCGAGGCCATGCCCCTCTACGACCTGGGCGATGGCGTGGCAAGGCACTCCCGCAGCCTGGCGCACGCTTTCGGGACCCACTCGGTACGCCATTTTGCTGCCCACGGCATCCAGGTGAGGCTAGCCCCCCAGGCTGCGAAGCACCGGTATATCTACTTCCTGGACCCGACCTGGCGAGAGCGACTGCTGGTCCCCGTGCTGCCCTATCCCAAGAACGGAGAGGCCGATGGACGTGATTGACCTCCCGCTGGCGCAGCTCCGGGAAGCCTTCTGGAACCCCAACCAGATCGACGAGACCATACGGGAGCGGCTCCGCCGCTCGGTGGAGCGGTTCGGCTTCCTAGTCCCGCTAGTGGTCCGGCCCCTGGAGGACGGCACTTACGAGGTGCTCTCCGGGAACCAGCGTCTGGGCGTTCTCCGGGGTATTGGCCTGGGGAAGGCCCCCTGCATCGTCGTGGACCTGGACGACGCCCACGCTCATCTCCTGGCCTAGGCCCTGAACCACATCCACGGTGAAGATGACCTTGGGCTGCGGGCCGAGCTGGTCAGGACGGTGCTGGAACACCTGCCCCAGGAGGAGGTGCTGGCCCTGCTGCCCGAGACGGGGGACTCCCTCCGGGGACCTGGCCGCCCGTCTCCAGGCCTGGCAGCAGGCCCAGCCCGCAAGGTTCAAGTACCTCCAGTTCCAACTGACGGCGGTGCAACTGGAGGTGGTGGAAGCGGCCCTGGAGCGCCTGCTTCCCACTGCCAGGCAGGAACGGGGGGAGAGCCCCAACGCCAGGGGCACCGCCCTCTACCTCCTGGCCAGGGGCTACCTGGAGCGGGAGGGCACCCCATGACCGGAGCGTATACGCCGGCGTATAGGGAGGGGCTGCGCTGCCCCGTCTGCCGGGAGCCCCTGACGGTGCGGCTGGCCCGGGGCCGCAAGTCCGGCAAGCCCTTTGTCATGCTCCTCTGTGCCGCAGACGGGTGCCACTTCCGCGCCTTCATCACCTACCAGCCCTACGTGAGCGAGGTGCTGGCCCACCTGGAGGGCCGGGAGGGCCACCCACCGAGCGCAGCAGACCCAGACGTCATCCCGCCGCCCTCAGCGGGTTCTGGAGCGCATTTGGAGCGGGGTACACGGCCATGAAAGCCTGCCCTTGTATCTTGGATGAGGTGATAGGATTCATGTCACCAGTGGGCGGGATAGGCCGTACTGCCCTGGGT
>JACQUK010000091.1 GCA_016210325.1 Chloroflexota bacterium | reverse complement strand
GTTCCAGTCCATGTAGTACTGGATGGTGTCGGGTCCCAGCTTCGGCAAGACGGCCAGCGGCGCCAGCAACTGCTCGAAGGCATTGGGCCCTACCCGGTCCACGAAGTCGTTAAACTTCTCGCCGTCGCGCCGCCCGGCAACGTAGGACTCCACCATCAGCTTGATGGCCTCCGGCACCCGCCTGGCGGGCACCTTCACCTTCAGGTGGGCGCCATACCGTACCGGCGCCACCTGGCTGCCGCCCACAAACACCTCGTAGGCGGGAATCTGGCCACTCTCGTTCTTCATGGCTGCCCCGTGGAAGCCAATGTTGCCCACGTGGTGCTGGCCGCAGCCGTCCGGGCAGCCGGAGATGTTGATACGTATTTGGCGGACCAGGGGGTCCTTGATGCCCAACTCCTTGAGGTAGCCCCACAGCATCTCCCCCATGCCCATGGAGGTGGTGATACCCAGCGAGCAGCTCTCCGTGCCGGGGCAGGACACCACATCGGTGAACTCGTTGGCGCCTGGCTCCGCCAGGTTGATGGCCTTGAGGGCCAGGTACACATCGTACAGCGACTCGGCCGGGACCCATCGCAGCAGCAGGTTCTGGCGCTGGGTGGTCCGCACGTAGCCGCTGGTGTAGCGACGGGCAATGTCCGCCAGTGCGTGGAACTGCTCGGCAGAGACGTTGCCCAGGGGCACCTTCACGTAGACAGCGTAGTAGCCCGGCTGCTTCTGGGCCACCGCGTTGCTGGCTAGCCACTCCCCAAAAGCCTCGTCGTTGGACGGCACAGGCGTGTAATGGTCCGGATGAGGCGGCGCCTCCGCCTCCTCGGGGTCCACCTGCATCAGGGAGGCCAGGTTGTCGTCCCTGCTGGCCCACTCACCCTTCAGCTCCTCCTCCACCTGGCGCCGGAACTCATCAATGCCAATGCGGTCTATGAGGACCTTGATGCGGGCCTTCATCTTGTTCTTGCGTAGCTCATCGGAGCGGTTGAAGATGCGCATGGCTGCTTCGCTGACCCGCAGGAAGTCCTCCACCGGCACGAAGTCGAAGAGCTTCTTGGCCAGCAGTGGCTGGACCGAGGTGCCACCTCCGATATGCATCTCGAAGCCCTTGCGCTGGACGCCGTTCTCCTGACGGACACGGGCGTAGAAGCCCAGGTCGTGCATGGGGACGATGGCGCCATCATGGTCGCAAGCGGAGAAGGCCGTCTTCCACTTGCGGGGGAAGTTCTGGGTCAGCGGGTGCCGCACAAAGTAGCGGACGTAGGCCGCGATGTACGGCGTAGGGTCAAAGACCTCAGTGGGGCAAATGCCGGCGAGAGGGCAGGCCGTCACGTTGCGCACGGTATTGCCGCAGGCCTCCCGGCTGGTGAGCCCCCCGACTTCGCCCAGGTGGCGCATGATCTCCGCAGAGTCGGTGAGCTGGGTAAAGTGGAACTGCACATTCTCTCGCGTCGTGACGTGGCCCCGCTTCAGCAAGGTGTGGTGCTCGGCGACGTAGCCCAGCGCCTCCAGGCCCTCTGGTGTCAGGCGGCCGTAGGGTATCTTGACGCGGTACATCTGCACCCCGGGCTGCCGCTGACCGTAAACCCCGAGCTTCAGTCGGACGGCCCTGAACTCCTGTGCGTCCACCTCCCCTGCCAGGAAGCGCCGGACCTGCTCCTCAAAGGTATTGATCTCCTCAGGCAGGTACTGGACCACTCCCAGCATGCGCCCGTTTTGATGGCCCTCAGAGCGAGTGTTGCTATCCTGCGCCGCGGGTTGGGTGACCAACGTTGGGTCAGACATGAACCGTGGCCTCCTTTTGGCCCGCACTTCTTCGCAGACCAGCCTCTCCCCCAGATTGACGGCATGGCTACCTGCTTCTTCAAGCACAGCCCTACACTCCGGAGCAGCCGGGCCAGGCAGCCAGCGCTTCGGTCCACAAGGGATAATCGGAAGGGAGGCCCTCGACGGCCTGGGCGCCCGGCACCGCAGAAAAGCCCAGCAGGGGTCCCAGCCCCACCACAACCGCCACGAACACCCCCCCGGCAAGAGCGGCAGGTGTCAGAAGCCCTTGGAACGCAGCCCCGATCTCCATCGGCATGGCTCTCCCTTCCGTCCCCGTTGAGTAGCTACCAGGGCAGCTTGCCAATGACCCCGAGGGCCACCAGTCCCACGACTCCCAGGGCCACTACCACCGCCAACCAGTCTTCAGTGATGTGCACTTTCACGCGAAACCTCCTTTGGTCCCCTTCAACCTACCGAAAGACGCCGAAAATAATCCAGGCCACGGCCAGGGCCAGGGCTGTGTTGAACCCGGTGGCGATGGCGTACACTGCGATGGGCTTTCCGCCGAGGCTCCTCAGCTCCACCCAGGTGAACTCCAGCCCGATGCACACAAAGGCCAGCGTGAGGAACCAGGTCCTCAAGCCGTTGATGGCCGCTACCTCCGGTTTGCCCAGGAGGCCCAGGGTGGCGATGATAGAGACCGCCAGGAACCCCAGAACGAACTTGGGGAAACGGTGCCAGATCTCCACGAGGCGAGGCCTCTCCTTAGAGTTGCCCTTGTCCACCGTCGTCACCCAGTACAGCGCCAGAAGGAACGCCGCAACACCAATGAGGGTGTTCTGGGAGAGTTTGACGATGGACGCCACCTTTAGAGCCTGGTCGCTGTGGATCTGCCCGGCGCCCACCACCGCCGCCGTGGTGTCGATGTTGCCGCCGATCCACGCCCCCGCGACATTGGCCGTGAGACCAATAGCCTTGGCCAAATAGGGCTGCAAGACCATGAGGGGTAGGGCAAAGAGGATGACCAGGGTGACCACGTAGGTAAGCTGGCTCCGCTTGGCCACCACCGCCCCCGCAGCAGCAATGGCTGCTGAAACTCCACAGATGGACAGGGAAGTAGCAATCAGTGCCCGCAGCTTGTTCTCAAGCCTGAACCGGCCAGCCAGCCACCAGGTGAAGAAGAACACCGAGCTGACCATCACCAGCGCCTGGACCATGCCCCTGGCCCCGATGCTGAGGATGTCGTTGAAGTTGATGCTGGCCCCCAGGAGGACGAGGCCCGTCTTAAGGTAGAACTCGGTGCGAACAGCCTGGTTCACCTTGCCTCGGAGCCCAGCCAGCGCCAGGACCAGCCCGGCCAGCAGGGCAATCCCCACCGCCCACAGGGGGTACTCGAGAAGCTGACGCCCGAAGGCCTGGTTGCCCACCACCGTAAGCCGGTTCGCCGCCACCGCCAGCCCAACAACGATTGCCGCCGAGACTACGAGTCCTGATATTGCCGGGAGCGAGACTTTTCGTAACGCCGGCGTGGTAGCCTGTGCCATAACACTCCTTTCCGCCTGTACGAATCCCTGGGGAATGCGAAAGATAATACCATGCGAGGTCCAAGATGGCGGTAGTTGCTTGCCGCCTCGCGCTGCCGTGGCCCAGAGGCAACGGCGCAAGCGGCTACGTACAGGCGCAGGAACAGGGGGAGAGAACGACAGTCAGCAGAAGAGAGGAGGAGGACTCTTGAGTCTCCCCCATCCGGTGACGGGTAAACCCTGAAGGGGTTGGCATGAGAAGGCCTTCTGTGTGAACAGCCCCCACCTTACACGCCTCGCTATCGGACTGGCCTGGGTACAAAAACACCCCGCCCACCGGAACATGGGCGGGGCGTTGCGCCACACTCCCGTGGCACATGCCCCTACGTGCAACAGCAGTTCACCGAATGTCTGGTCAACATATCAACAAAGACGATAGCAGTAGTGCTGCATGTTGTCAAGGGGCGTTTCCAGTCAAAACGTGTGGCACGGCCTGGCCAACAGACCGGCGCGCGACAGCATTGCTGCCCCGGTCAGAGCCGGCGCGCCACGTGCTACTGGAGCGCGGCCCGCACCTCGGCAGCCGCCCGCTCGCCGCTCCGGACGGCGCCGTCGGTATGGGGTGCCAGGGGCGCTACGTAGTCGCCGGCGAAGTGGACGCCTCGGTAGGGCTCCAGCAGACGCGGCAGCAGCTTCATCCTGCCGGGGAAGATACGGGGAATCCCGCACTGCCAGCGCTTGACCTCCACGTGGTGCACCCGTCCCACCAGCTCCGGGAAGGCTTCGTAGAGGTCCCGAATGACGCCAGTCTGAATGGTGTGGTCAGGATCGTTCCAGACTGGTTGGGCATAGGCACCGAAAAGATAGGTGCGGATGCAACAGGCCTCGTCCTGGACCTCGATACGGAAAGCGCGGTGCATGGGATGGACGTAGTCCACCCCGGGGCGGCAGTAGGTGAGCCTCGGCGGCCCCTTCAGCACCTCACCTCGCGCCACCAGGAAGACCGGGGTGCTGAGCAGGCACCCATAGGTCACCGCGCCCAGGGCAGCCTGCTTCTCGGCAGGTAGCGACGGGATGAGGCTGTGCGCCACCGGCGCGGGGGTTGCAACGATCACTTGGCGTGCCGCAATGGTGTGTGTCACGTCACCCCTCCGGTAGGTCACAGTGACCGGCCCAGTGGCCATTGGCTCCACGCTAAGCACCGGGGCACCACACAGGACCCGTTCCCGTCCCACCACCTCCGCCGCCCGGAGTGCCACCTGCTGCATGCCCCCCTCGATGTTCCGCGGCCCGATGCCGTTGCGCGGCACCTCCTCGGTAGACCAGGGCGAGGTCCGCTGCTTGCCAAACAGGACCAGCGCACCAAAGAGCGAGACGTCCGCCGCCGCGCCAAACACCTGTCCGCCCATCATGTACTCAATCCAACGTGTCGCCTCTTTGGTCCGGGCAATGCGGTTGGCGACCCACTGCCGTGCCTCGCGGCCGGGTTGCCGCAGGAACTCCCGTACTGTCGGGTCGTCAGGTTGCACGGCATCTCTGACAGGGCTGCTGAGGAACTCCTCCAGCGTCCGGTCGTCCAACTCCGGTAGCGTCGGGTCCCGAGGGTCCGCTGCCTCTTGCTTAAGTCGCTCCTCGAACTCATCTATGACTGCCGCGGCTTCCCGGCTCACGCCCACGGGCGCATGGTAGCCCCAGTTGCTCTGGTACGGTGCCCGTGGCGTCAGGGTGCACTCTAGCTCCTGGGCCAGGGCGGTGATGCGGACCATGTCGTCCCTGGTGATGGCCTCGGCGCCATAGTTGACCCAGGTGGAGTGCCACCCCTTGGACCAGGTGCGGCCGCCCACCTCGGGCTCGGCCTCCAGGACCAGAATGTCCCTGTCCCTCAGCCGCATGGCGGCGGCCATCCCCGCCACACCAGCCCCAACAATGACCACCTCGTAGCTGCGTGACGCCTTCATATAGGGAAGCTCCTTCCACAGGACGAGTTTGCGCCGTCGGCACCAGTCCGTTCAGGTGGCTCGAACGACGGCACTCTACCAGCGCCGAATACTGATGTCAACGCGTGGACGCAGTTACCTGCTCCCCTGGACGAGAAGTCCTTGCCGCCCCGTGGTCGCGCCGCTATACTGGTGCCCACCCCTCAGGTCTGGCCTATTGGTGCGCCATGTCGAAACGCGCGGGCATCCTGGGCTTCCCCCTTCGCCACACCATATCCCCCATTTTTCAGCAGGCGGCCTTCGACCACCTGGGCCTCGACGTCCGCTACCTGGTCTGGGAGACGCCGCCCGCCAAGCTGGCCGCCCGCGTGCGGGAGCTGGCTGCGCCGGATGTGGTGGGATTCAACGTCACGGTGCCTCACAAGGAGGCCATCTGTCCTCTTCTGGACGGCCTGGCTGATGAAGCCATGCGGGTCGGCGCGGTCAACACCGTGGTCCACCGGGAAGGGCACCTCATCGGCGACAACACCGACACCTACGGCTTCCTCCAGGCGCTGGTGCAGCACGGGCTCAACCTGCGCAGCAAGCAGGTGCTTCTGCTCGGCGCTGGCGGAGCAGCCCGCGCGGTGCTGGCCGTCCTGGCGCGAGAGGGTGTGGCCAGCGTGGTCATCGCCAACCGGACGCTGGCTAGGGCCAGGGAGCTGGCAGAGGGCCTGAAAGGGCGCCTGACCAACGTGCTGACCTGCCCCCTCGAAGGGGAGGCCCTGGCCCTCCATGCCTCGCGGGCCGACCTCATCGTCAACTGCACCTCTATGGGCATGCGCCACGGCAGCGCCGAGTCGGAGACCCCCCTTGCCGCGGAGATGATACCTTCCTCGGCACTGGTGTATGACCTGGTCTACAACCCGCCAGAGACGCCGCTGCTGCGGGCGGCGATGCGAGCAGGCGCCAGCACCCTGGGCGGGCTGCCCATGCTGGTCTACCAGGGCGCCCGCTCCTTCGAGCTGTGGACAGGGCAGAAGGCGCCGGTAGAGGTGATGTTCCGGGCGGCGCAACGGGCCCTGACCACCGGCTCCTAGTGCGATGTTTCAGAAGTTCTTGCACAATGCCATTGACATGACCCGCTCATCCTTCGACAGGCTCAGGATGAGCGGGTCATGTCAATCATCTCTGACTCAGGACACTAGCCGCCGATACCTCCTTCGATTTCCACCCCCTTCGCTCTTTGTGTACAATGGCAGAGACCATTCGGGAGCTATCCTTCGTCCCTACCAAGAGCCTATCCAGCAACTGTAGGCTCAGGGGAGTGCAGAAGGGGCTTCGCCCCCTCTGCCGGGGGAACTGGGGGTGTCCCCCAGATTCCTTTTCCCCTCCCCCGCTCCCTTGGCAAGGGAGCGGGGGACAAAGGGGGTGAGGGTTGTTGGATAGGCACTAAGCTAAGGAGAACCACACCCATGCTTCGCTTCCTCACCGCCGGCGAGTCCCACGGCAAGGGGCTGACCGTCATCGTCGAGGGCGTACCCGCCGGCCTGCCCTTGGACGAGGCCTACATCCGCGCCCAACTGGCCCGCCGCCAGCGGGGCTACGGCCGGGGCGGGCGCATGCAGATCGAGCAGGACTACGCTGAAATCCTCTCCGGCGTGCGCCAGGGCCTCACCCTGGGCACCCCCATTGCCATGCTGGTCCGCAACAAGGACTGGGAGAACTGGCAAGAGGTCATGAGCATCACCCCCACCGAGGAGCCGCCCAAAGCGGTGACCCGCCTGCGCCCCGGCCACGCCGACCTGGCGGGGGCCATGAAGTACGGGCAGTCCGACGTCCGCAACATCCTGGAGCGCGCCTCGGCCCGGGAGACGGCTGCTCGCGTGGCGGCCGGGGCGGTGGCCCGCCGCTTCCTGGGGGAGTTCGGCATGGCGTTCCACTCCCACGTCACCTGCATCGGCGGCGTGTGGGCCAGGCCCCAGGGAGCCATTGACTGGGCCCGCGTCGAGGAGTCCCCGGTCCACTGCGCCGACCCGGAGGCGGAGCGCCAGATGATGGAGGCCATTGACGCCGCCAAGGAGGCCGGCGACACCGTGGGCGGCGTGGTCCAGGTCATGGTGGAGAATGTACCCATCGGCCTGGGCAGCCACGTGCAGTGGGACCGGCGGCTGGATGGCCTCATCGCCCAGGCCCTTATGTCAATCAACGCGGTGAAGGCCGTCTCCATCGGCGACGGGTGGGAGTCAGCCAACTGGCGCGGCTCCCAGACCCACGACGTCATCGAGCCTGTTACGGACCCTTCACGTCCCTGGCAGCGCAAGACCAACCGCGCCGGCGGCACCGAGGGCGGCATGAGCGACGGCATGTCCCTGGTAGTCAGCTTCGCCGTGAAGCCCATCTCCACCCTGTCGAAGCCACTGCCCTCGGTAGACCTGGCCACGGGGGAGACGGTCCAGGCCCACTACGAGCGCTCCGACGTGTGCCAGGTGCCCGCGGCTGGGGTCATCGGCGAGGCCATGGCCGCCCTGGTGCTGGCCCGCTGCTTCCTGGAGAAGTTCGGCGGCGACCACCTGGAGGAGACCCGCCGCAATTTCACGGCGTACATGAAGACCGTGGGGCCAAGAGGCCGAGGCCAACACGTTTAGCGGCGGCGCATATCCTGGCTACCGCTAGCAGGTTCATAGCACTGAGGCCGAACGACGTGGCAACAAAGTGGCACTGACCCTGGCCCCGGTAGCCTTATCAAGGACCCCAAGGCAGCACGGAGGCAAGTGATGATAGCACAAGATGACGTTATTCAACCGATACCGTCCGAAGAAGAGGATCGAGACACAGGTGTTCCGCTCTATAGGATACGCTCATATCCAGGTGACCCTCCGCTGCAGTATCTTTACGACAAGTTCACCCGGGGGGAAATCACCGTGCCCAAGTGGCAGCGAGAGTTTGTATGGAGTCACTCCCAGGCAAGCAAGCTTATCGAGTCATTTCTTTTGGGGCTGCCCGTGCCAAGCATTTTCTTATACAAGGAACCAACTGAGCAACAGGTGGTGATTGACGGGCAGCAACGTTTGCGCACAGTCCAGAGCTTTATTGACGGCGTGTTACCGGACGGGACCAGGTTTTATCTAAAAAATGTGGATCCAAGATGGGAGGGAAAAGAGTACGCGACTCTTGACGAAGCAGAGTGCGTACGTTTGAGGGACTCAATACTCCGGGTGGTGACGGTTGAGCAGTTGGATCCGAGGGATGATACAAGTATTTATCACATCTTTGAAAGGCTAAACACAGGCGGGACGGCGCTGAGCCCTCAGGAAGTGCGGAATGCTGTGTATCACGGTCCCTTCAATGATTCGCTTGTTGAGATCAACGAGGGCCAGGACTGGCGGAAGATCTTCGGGCGCCCCGATCCCGACCTACACAAGCGTGATGTGGAGTTAATCCTCCGGTTTCTTGCGTTATGGGAGGGCTTTGACTCATACACAAAGCCTATGAAGCAATTTCTCAACTCATTTATGAAACGTGTGCGCCACCAGACGGATACGCGCGCATATAAGGATATATTTCTACAAACAGTAACGCAGGTTGTCGACGGTCTGGGGCAGAGGCCATTTCACATCACGAGAGGAATCAATGTTGCTGTATATGATTCGGTGATGGTAGCCTTCGCGAGGTCGCAGCATGTTCCAAGCGACGTCAAGAAGAGATTTCGGGCTCTCCTTGATAACCCTAGCTTCAAGGCAAGTGTCACCGCGGGGACCACAGATGTAGACACCGTAAAGGGGCGGATCAGATTAGCCCGAGAGGTTCTGTTCGCGTGAGTCTCCGGGATGCTTATGTCACACAAAGATGCCAGGAGATAGAAACCGCATTGGCGGACGCCAAGGCATGGTCATCGGGCAACGCGAAGCTTGGCGCCTATCTCGCAGCCTACCTAACCGTCTTGATAGCTGGAGTATTGGAAGACTGTATGGAGCAGTTGGTGGTGAAACGAGTAGGGCGCACGGGCGACGCTGAAGTTGGTGCCTTCGTACAGAAAAGTCTTAAAGAACGCTTCCGAAACCCGAACTCTGACCGAATTAGCGAGTTGCTAGGCAGCTTCAGCACACAGTACCGCGATGCGTTCAAAACCAGGGTTCCAAGCAAACAGAAAGAATCGCTGAACAGCATCATCGCCAACAAGAATTCTCTGGCTCACGAAGGATCGTGGAAGCTTCACGTTACACTGGACGATGTCGATGGTTACTACCGCGACGTCATCCCCGTCTTGGAGGCTGTTGAGCAGGTCTTATCCTAACCATAGCATATCAGGGCGTGCCACTTTGTGTGCGAGGCGTTGACATGAACCCGCTCCCGACCGGGCTCCTCCGGCACCGGCAAGACGGCGACCAGGCTGGCGGTTCGCCTGGCTCAGGGAAAGCTGCTACGATAGACCTGAAGGGTGGAGGCCATAGCACATGACCACGTTCGCGCGCATCACCGCGGATCCCCGGGTCTGTAGCGATAGACCATGTGTCAGGGGACTCCGTTTCCCTGTTTCCAGACTCCTAGGTCTCCTGGCCAGTGGTGAGACCAGGGAGAGCATCCTCCGGGCTTACCCCTACCTGGAGGCTGAGGATATTACCGAAGCCCTTCGGTATGCTGCCTACCTAGCTGAGGAGGAGACGGTGGAGCTAGGCCGGTGAGGTTGCTCGTGGACATGGCCCTCTCGCCGCGCCTTTGCGAATGGCTCCGCCAACGTGGACACGACGCGGTCCACGCTTCTCAAATAGGGATGAGCCGAGCTGCCGATCAGGCTCTGCTTGACCACGCCCGGCACGATAACCGCATAATCATCACGGCTGACCTGGACTACCTTCGCCTGTTAGTCATGACACAATCGGAGGGGCCCGGAGCTATCCTGTTTCGCGGCGGGGACTATGCTGAAGACGAAGCTAGGGAACGCCTGGCGGCAGTCCCGGCAGAAGAGCTAACCTCTTCCTTGGTCGTGATCGAGAAAACTCGCATACGCCACAGGCGGCTGCCCATCAAGGGCCCATAGACTGGTCCTGGGGAGCAAGGTGACGACATGCCCAAACCTCATCCTCACCGGCTCCTCCGGCACCGGCAAGACGGCGGCCAGGCCAATGGCGTGGCAGTTGATTGCCACCGACCCGGACACCGTCGGGCAGGTGCTGGCGCTGCCATGAAGGTCCAGCGACCGGGGACACCGCTTCGTGGGTGGTACAATGGGAGCCTGACTTGGTGCGTTACGGCGAGGGCACGATGAAACTGTACCGATTGCATTGTGTGATTCGAGAGCCAGTCGAGGGTGCCGAGGAGAAGTACGTCGCTGAGGTACCCGCTCTGCCAGGCTGCCGAGCGTGGGGCGACACCGCCGCAGAAGCTCTGGAGAACCTGCAAGGTGTGGCTGCAGCATTCATCGAGTCATACAGGGACCGAGGAGACGCTCTTCCCCAGGCGATCGAGTCGGCCTCGCTAGGAGCGGGGTCGCGCACCTTCAGTGAGGTGCTGGTAGCTGTTTGAACTACAGAGAGCTCATGCGAAAGCTGCGTCGGCTGGGATGCGAGTTGGACCGAAAGGCGAAAGGTGACCACGAAATCTGGATAAACCTATCTTCCCATGCCAGGACTACAATCTCCCTTCACTGTTGCCTGTTCACGGCGCAACGACCGACATCTCCCCCCTTGAGGCCCTGGCTGACCCGGCCCGCGCCTGACGGCCTTGTCCACCACCGGCAACACGCCAGCAGGGCAGTGGCGCCCCACCAGACTGCCCTTCACGGTAGCCCAGCGCTGGAATAGTCTGAAACGCAGGGGCCAGAACAGATGCAAGACCTTGTCATAGAGACCCAGACCCTGTCCAAGCGGTTCGGCCGCATCCTCGCCGTGGACAGCCTGTCCCTCCAGGTGCCCAGAGGGGGAGTGTTCGGCCTGCTGGGGCCAAACGGCTCGGGCAAGACCACCACCCTGAGTATCCTGCTGGGCCTTGTCAGGCCCACGGCGGGCTCGGTGCGCCTCTTCGGACGCGATGTCAACGGCTCCCACCAGGAGGCGCTCCGCCGGATGGGGGCCATCGTGGAGACCCCCGCCTTCTACCCCTACCTCTCCGGGCGGGCCAACTTGCGGTTCTTCCAGGGCATCAGCGGCCACGGCAGCATGAAGGAGGTGGACCGGCTCCTTTCGATGGTGAAGCTGTCAGAGCGGGCCAACAGCAGGTTCTCCACCTACTCCCTGGGCATGAAGCAACGGCTGGGCATCGCCTATGCGTTGCTGGGGGAGCCAGAGCTGCTCCTTCTGGACGAGCCGACCAACGGCCTCGACCCCGCAGGCATGGCGGAGGTGCGTGACCTGGTCCGGGAGCTGGGCACCGGCGGGCGCACCGTCGTGCTCTCCAGCCACCTCCTCCACGAGGTGGAGCAGGTCTGCGACAATGTTGCCATTCTTTCCAAAGGCCGCCTCATAGCCCAGGGCAGAGTGAAGGACCTCCTGGCCCAGCGGGGCGGCGTGCGCCTCAAGACCACCGACGACGGCAAGGCCGAAGGGGTCCTCAAGGCGACGGGCTGGGCTGCAAACGTCTCCAGAGACGGCGACCACCTGAACGTGGCGGTGCCGCCCGAGCGCTCGTGGCAGCTCACGAAGCTCCTTGCTGAGCACAGCGTGTTCGTCGCGGAGATGGTCCCGTTGCAGGTGTCCCTGGAGAGCTACTTCCTGGAGGTCACCGGCGAGGAGAACGGCAGCGCCGCCAACAGGAGGCCTTCGTGATCACCAGTCTGGCCAACCTTGTCCGCTGGGAGTGGTTCAAGCTGGGCCGGCGCTGGATGCCCTGGATTCTGCTGGCCATGCTTTTGCTGCTCTCCCAGCTATTCGTGTGGGGTGGTTTCTTCAGCTACCGCAACATGCCGGCCACTGCCGGCGACATAGCGTTGACCCTTGGTACCGGCGTGCCGGGGGAGCGCGGCACTGGCACTGTGGTCCGTGTTACCTGCAATGACCTGCTGGCTGGGCAGGTGACCGACCTCCCCAAGGACATAGACCCTGGGCTTGTCGAGCAGTTGCGGCAGCGCTGCAAGCAGGCCGCAGAGCAGCAAGAGACTCGGCTCCGGGAGGCCTACGCCAGCTTCACCCTGCCGGGCAGCATCCCCGGCGCCATGGGGGTGGCCCAGAGCATCGGCTTGATTCTCATCGCCATCCTTGCTGCCTCCATCGTGGGGACGGAGTACGGCTGGGGGACGCTGCGCACCGTGCTCGCCAGGGGCACTGTGCGATGGCAATACCTTGCAGCAAAGCTGGCCCTGCTCATGCTGGTTGCCGCGGCGGCCCTGCTTGTGGTCCTGGCAGTCACAGGTATCAGCAGCCTTGCGGCCGGCGCGCTGGCGGGGGGCGCTCCGTCGGGCACAGCACCAGCAGTCGGATGGGCCGACGCCTTCGCTGCTCTTGGCAGGGCCTGGGTTGCCCTGCTGCCCTACGTCGCGCTGGCAGCATTCATCACAGTGCTGACCCGGTCCTCCGCGGCAGGCATGGCGGTGGCCCTGGGCTACTTCTTCGCTGAGCAGATTGCAGTCAGCATCCTCATCAGCGTCTTCGACTGGTTCGGGACGGTGGCGGACTACGTTCTGGGCCGCAACATCACCGCCTGGATGCTGGGCAGCCAGCGGGATGGCCTCGGCGGCGCGACCGTCGGGGCTGGCGTCCGAATTGGCGAGTACCCTGGTGAGCTGCACGGTCTCCTGGTGCTGGTGGCTTACACTCTGGTCCTTGCTGGAGTGGCCTTCTGGCTGTTCCAGCGGAAGGACATACCAGGCGCCAGCGGAGGCTAGGTTTTGTTGACATTCTGCCGTTTCTTCCGCTCGTGGTGAGCTTGTCGAACCATGAGCGGAACCCTGTTAGGTCCGCTCGCCCTTCGAGGGCCTCAGGGTGAGCGGACAATGTCAACAGAACCTGGCAGTGTAGTGTATTTCCCAAGACACGCTGGCCAGACACAGGACAAAAGAGCAAGCTGCGCTGAGCAGCAGGTCAAGTATCGTTGGACTCCTCCAGCAAGGGAGGCTAGAGCATGCCCAATCTGATTCTCACCGGCTTCTCCGGCACCGGCAAGACGGCGGTAGGCCGCCAGACGGCCCGCCTGCTGGCCTGGGACTTCGTGGACACCGACCAGGAGATCGTCCGCCAGGCGGGGAAGCCGATCGAGCGAATCTTCGCCGAGGACGGCGAAACCGCCTTCCGCGCCCTGGAGTGCGAGGCCCTGGCCCGGGCCTGCGCCACGCCCAGGGCGGTCATCGCAACCGGCGGGGGTGTCATGGCCGACCCCGCCAACCGCGAGCTGATGCTACGCTCAGGTGTAGTGGTCTGCCTGGAGGCCCAGCCCGAGACCATCTACCAGCGTCTCTTCCAGGCTGCCAAGGCCGCCTCCGACCCTGTGGTCCGCCCGCTGCTGGCAGGCCCCGACCCGCTGGAGCGCATCCGCACTCTCAAGGCCACGCGCCAGCCGGCCTACGCCTTGGCCCACTGGACGGTACACACTGACCACCTGTCGGTCGAGGAGGTCGCGCGTGAGGCAGTCCGCGCCTGGGAGACGGTGCGCGGGCGCATAGACAGGGCACAGGTCGCCGGAGAAGACGTGGCCGCCGTGGTCCACTCTTCGGCGGGCGCCTGCCCCATCTTTGTGGGTTGGGAGGTCCTCTCGGCCCTGGGCGAACGCTGCCGCAAGGCGGGGCTCAACACCATCGCCTACCTCATCAGCGACGAGACGGTGTTCCACCGCTACGGCCGCTTGGCCCAGAATTCCCTGGAGGAGGCGGGCATCCCAACACATACCTTCGCTTTCCCGCCGGGGGAGGCCTCCAAGACCCTGGAGACAGCCTCCCAGGCATACCGCTGGCTGGCCGGACTGCGCGCTCAGCGCGACCACTTCGTGGTGGCCGTGGGAGGAGGCGTGGCCGGCGACCTGGCCGGCTTCGTGGCTGCCACCTTCAACCGGGGGATGCCCTTCGTCCAGGTGCCCACATCGGTGGCCGCCATGGTGGACGCTTCCATCGGCGGCAAGACGGCCGTGGACCTGCCCGAGGGCAAGAACCTGGTGGGCGCCTTCCACCAACCCCGCTTCGTGCTGGCTGACGTACAGGCCCTCTCTACCCTGCCGCGTCGCGCCATCGTCGAGGGCTTGGCCGAGGCCATCAAGCACGGCCTCATCCTGGACGCCGAGCTGCTGCGCACCTTCGAGGAGCGGGCCGACGCCATCCTGGCCCTGGAGCCCGAAGTCACCACCAACATCATTCGTCGCAGCATGGCTATCAAGGCACAGGTGGTCTCGCAGGACGAGCGGGAGACCCTGGGCATCCGGGCGCTGCTGAACTACGGCCACACGGTGGGGCATGGGCTGGAGGCGGCCACCGAGTACGGGCGCTACCTGCACGGCGAGGCCGTCTCGGTGGGCATGATGGCGGCGGGCCTCATCAGCCAGCGCATGGGGATGCTGAGCGCCGAGGCCCTGGAGCGGCAACGCACGGTCCTGGAGCGCTACGGCCTGCCCACCCGATGCCTCGGCGTGGACCTGGCTGCCGTCCAGCGGGCCATGCAGGTGGACAAGAAGCGGGCAGGCAAGGCCCAGCGCTGGGTGCTGCTGGAGGAGGTCGGCAAGGCAGTGGTCCACAGCGACGTGCCCCCTGAGCTGGCCCAGCAGGTGCTGCGAGAGCTCGCGGCACCATGACCGCTGACAACCTGGGCCACGTACTCCGGCGGCTATGGGGACTGGAGCCATTGCCGAAGCTGACTGCCAGAGGACTCCCATCCGGCTGGAGGGACCGCTCCCGTCGGCGCTTGGTGGCCCAGGGTAGCCTAGCCGCCCTGGCACTGGCCGCCATCTTCATCGCTGAGGACGCCGTTACCAACACGGCTATCGTGGCCGCCCTGGGGTCCACGGCCTTCGTCGTCTTCGTCCTGCCACACAGCCGCGCTGCTACCCCTCGGCGCATCCTGGGTGGCCACCTCGTGGGGCTGGCCGTCGGGTCCGGATGCGCCGCTCTGCTCGCCTCGCCCACCCTGCACACCCTTCAGCTTGAGCACCGCTACATTCTCGACGCAATGGCCGCGCTGTCCGTGGCCCTGTCCATCCTGGTCATGGTGCTTGTCCGCGCAGAGCATCCGCCAGCAGCCGGCACAGCCTTGGGGCTGACGGCGCAGTCCTGGTCACGGGACGCCATCCTCTTCGTGCTGGTCGGTGCTGTGCTCCTGACGGCGGTCCGCGTACTCCTGCAGCCCTGGCTGCGAGACCTGGCCTAGTGCCACAGTGCCTCGGCCAGCAGCGCCAGGAAGGTGAGTCCCAGGAAAGGGTAGGCCGACAGCTTGAAGGCCCGGAACGCCGCTGCCGGGCTGGTGGCCCGCAGCGCCCTCCAGCAGGCCCAGACCATGAGCACTGAAGCGGCATTCCCCACTCCCAGATACAACCAACCCAGGCCACCCGCCCACCACAGCGTCAGACTCACCCCCCATAGCCCCAGGGCCATGAAGAAGCAGAGCCAGTAGGCCAGCCGCGGGCTACGGTCCAGGGGGAAGATGTTCACCCCCGCCCGCAGGTAGTCGGCCCGGTAGGCCAGCATCAGGTTCCATACGTGGACCGGCACCCACAGCATCACCAGGGCTGTCAGCAGCGCCAGCACCGGGGTCACCTGGGGCCGCATGGCGAACCATCCTACCCATAGAGGGCCACAGGAGGAGACCGCCCCCAGGAAGTGGGTGGCCCACGTCTTGCGGGCGATAACCGCCGCGGCCACCGCGGCCAGGCCGCCGAAAAAGGCATAGGGGTGCAGCCACAAGGCCAGGCCCAGGGCGACCGCCACCAGCGTCGCAGCCCAGGCCAGCGCCTTCTCGGGCGGCTCGATGAGGCGTTGGGCCAGCACCCGCCGCTGGGTGCGCCGCATCCGGGCATCCACATGGCGGTCCAGGTAGTTGGTGAGCCCGTTGGCCCCACTGCTGCCTACCACGATGGCCAGCGAAACCAAGGCGAAGCGGCCCAGCTCAAAGCGCCCCTGGCCTGCCAGCACTGCGGTGGCGATGCCGATGAGGCTGAGGAGCAGCGTCTCCCGGGGTTTCAGCACCCGGAGGTAGGCCATGCCGCGGACAGCCCAGGTCAGCTCATGGGTATCGGCACCTATCGCCTCCGAGCGGGGCAGTGCCAAGGTGTCTGCGACCCTTGTGACCGTCACCGGGCGGCCCTCCACCGGCACGCAGCCTTGCGCGGAGTGCCTTGAAGGTTACCCTGCCCACCAGGTGTCACCCGCAGAGCCCTCTTCATTGGGTTTCAAACCCCGTGCTAGTGTCCTGTCTCCGAAATACGTTTACGAATTGTCATTGCTTCGAAAATGGTGCCTCCTCCCCCGCTTGCGGGGGAGGATTGAGGTGGGGG
>JACQUK010000090.1 GCA_016210325.1 Chloroflexota bacterium | reverse complement strand
AGGTACTTGCGCCGTTCGTCCACGCTCATCGTGTCTTCTCGCAGCATGGTCCCCTCGGTAACATTCCTGGCTGAGGGAACCCTACCCCTTCCGGTAACATTTTAGGTGAGTGAATACGCTCCGTTGTGTTGTAGCAGGGGCTGTCCTATACTGAATCCCTTGGCTTTGTAACTACGGAGATGTCCTAGGCAGGAAAATGCCGATGCGCCGCATCCTCATGATGGGTGACGTGGTGGGCCGCCCAGGACGCCGCGCCCTCAAGGCGCTGTTGCCGGCCCTGCGCCAGGAGCATCGCCTGGACCTGGTGATCGCCAACGGCGAAAACGCCGCCGGCGGGTTCGGCCTCACCCCAGAGACGGTGGAGGAGATCCTCCAGGCGGGGGTGGACGTCATCACTACGGGTAACCATGTGTGGGACAAGAAGGAGATCGTTCCCCATCTGGATGGCGAGCTGCCACTGGTGCGCCCCCTGAACTACCCGCCCGGTGTGCCAGGTCGGGGCCACCTCGAGAAGAACGGCGTTCTGGTCGTCAACCTCATGGGTAGGGTCTTCATGAATACCCTGGACTGCCCATTCCGCGCTATGGATGCCTTGCTGGCCCGGGGTGCGCTCCCCAGGATGATTGTTGTGGACTTCCACGCCGAAGCTACATCTGAGAAGCAGGCCATGGGCTGGTACCTGGACGGCAGGGTGAGCGCCGTGGTTGGGACCCACACTCACGTGCCGACAGCGGACGCACGCCTGCTGCCCAAGGGCACCGCTGCCGTCACCGATGTAGGGATGTGTGGCCCACGCGACTCGATCATCGGCAACGAGCCAGGCGATGTGCTGCGGCGCTTCCTCTACCAGACCCCTCAGGCGTTGAACGTGCCCAGCGGACCGGTCCAGCTCAACGCGGTACTGATCGAGGTGGACGAAACCACAGGGAGGGCCCTGCACATCGTCCGGGTGGACAGGGAGACGGGCTGACAGTGAACGGGGAAGAATTCAAGGCGTCCCGCCACGCAGTCATCCCGCAGGCTGAGGCGCAGGCGCCTCGGTACCAGGCGCAGGTAGACCTTCACCTGCACACCACCGCTTCCGACGGGCGGCTGGCCCCGCAAGAGCTCGTCCGGCTGGTGGCGCAGCGTGGCCTGAAGGTGGTGGCTATCACCGACCACGACTCCACCGCGGGGCTGGCGGAAGCCAGGGCAGAAGCTGCCCTGCACCCTGGCCTCACGCTGGTCCCCGGCGTCGAACTGTCGACGGACATCCCCAGCAGCGAGGTCCACCTCCTGGGCTACTTTGTTGACGAGGAGAGCCAGGAGTTCCAGCAGCTCCTGGAGCACTTCCGCCATGGGCGGGAGGTCCGCGCCCGGAGAATGGTGGAGAAGCTCAACGAACTGGGCATCCAGATAGCGTGGGAGCGGGTGGTAGAGCTGGCGGGTGGTGGTGCCATCGGGAGGCCCCACATTGCTCAAGCCATGGTAGAGCGTGGCTACGTAACCTACCCGCAGGATGCCTTTGCCCGTTACATCGGGCGCAATGGTCCCGCCTACGTGGAGCGAGAAAAGCTGACCCCTGAGGAGGCGGTGCCACTGCTCATCCGTCATGGTGGCCTTCCGGTGCTGGCCCATCCGATAGAGAGCGGCAATGGCGAACCGCTGCTGACCGCCCTGAAGCAGATAGGGCTGGTGGGGGTAGAGGTCTACTACGGGCACTACACACCTGAACAAGTAGAGTTGCTGCTGGGCTTGGCCAACAAGCTGGACCTGGTCCCCTGCGGTGGCAGCGACTACCATGCCCTGGGCACCCCTGGAGAGGTGGAGCCTGGGATGGTGGGGCCTCCACTGGAGGTGGCCCATCGCTTGTTAGCCCTGGCCGGAGGACGGCGCCGTCAGGTGAGGCACTAGTGTGGTGAATCAGGAATCCGTTGAAAAATGTCATTCTTCGTCCCGACCCGTCGGGACGAAGAATCTGGTGGTGGGGCTGCCTCCCCGCCAGATGCTTCACTTCGTTCAGCATGACAATCTAGACCGCGCATTATGCAGCGAACTTCTGACCCAGGACACTAGGTTCTGTTGACATTGTCCGCTCGCCCTTCGAGAGCCTCAGGGTGAGCGGACCTAACAGGGTTCCGTTCATGGTTCGATCCCGACTTGTTGGGACTCTTCGACTCAGGGTGAGTGGGGTCGGGTAGGGCCATATGTACGCGGATTTGCGCAACCAGGTACTTGTCCAGGTGAAGGCGCTTCACTCCAGGGCAGATGCGCAACGGGGGTTGGTGTTTCGCAGATGCTGACGACAGCATTAGCCGTGTTGGCAGCCTACCTGTGGGGCTCGGTGCCGACGGCGTACCTGGTGGCCCGCTACAAACGGCGGGTAGACGTGCGCCGCATCGGCTCTGGCAACGTGGGGGCCTCCAACATCCGTAGCCTCATGGGGGCACGGGTGGGCCTTCTGGTGGGGCTGTTCGATTCCCTGGGGAAAGGCGCGCTGCCCCTGGCCATTGCCAAGCTACTGGGGTTGAGCCTGGATGCCCAGATGGCCATTGGGTTGGCCGCAGTGGCCGGGCACAACTGGTCTCTGTACCTCCGTTTCACCGGGGGACGTGGTGTGTCGACGAGCATTGGAGTGTTGCTGGCCTTGCCGCTGGGTGGGGTCCCCTGGGAGCTGGTGGGGTTCATGGTGGTGGGCGTGCTGGGCTGGCTGCTGACGCGAAGCGTGGCCCTGTGGGTGGGCATCGCCATGCTCCTGGTCCCCCTCTGGTCCTTCCTGCGGCCGGAGCGGGAGTTTTTCGGCTTCTCGCTGGCCCTGGTGGTCATCCTCTTGCTCAAGCGTCTCGTGGCCAACTGGCAACTTCCGCCGGCGGGCCAGACATGGGTGGAGACTCTGCTGTACCGCGCTCTGTATGACCGGGACACCGCCCGGGCACTCAAGCCCGAGGTCTCCCGAAGAGCAGGCTCCTGATGCAGTGCACTTACCACCCTGACACCGAAACGGTCCTGCGTTGCAGCAAGTGCGAAACACCTATCTGCCCCCGTTGCCTGGTGCAGACGCCTGTGGGGGCACGTTGCCGCGACTGCGCCCGGTTGAGCCGCCTGCCCACATATGCTGTCAGGCCCGTTGTCCTGCTCCGTGGGCTTGTGGCTGGCCTGGCGACTGGGCTGGCGCTGGGCCTGGCCCTGGCCGTGATCGTGCGTCTGGGCATGGTCCCCCTGTTCCTCGCTGTGTGGGTGGCCCCTGGGTATTTCCTGGGCGCCGGCTACCTGGTAGGGGAGGCCGTGAGCCTGGCTACAAACCGCAAGCGGGGGGGCCTGCTCCAGGCCATCGCTGTCCTGGGGTACATTGTGGCTTTCCTAGGCTTGCAACTGCTGACCCCTCTGGTGTCCTGGGGAAGCCTTTTCACCGTTGCCGCCTTCATCGTGGGCCTGGCCATCGCCATCGGCCGGCTCCGCTAGGGGTCCTGCCCTTTCATCTGGCTGGCACCAGTCTGCCTCTCTTCACCAGGGTCCGCCACCATTTGGGGCCTTGCTCGCGCCTGCACGAGGCGTGGTTGCCCTTGATGGCCTATAATGCCAGCCGGTCCTCCTGTCCAGGAAGGGCCAAGGGAAGGGTTTGTCTCACCAGGACGCCTTGCGCCGTTGGGAAAGCCATCCTCGCCTTGTGGTGAAGATACCTGATGGGCAGCGATTGACCATGTTAGGCGAACGACTATGGTAGTCAGCTTCTTTCTGGACGCAGGTCTGGCCTTTGTCCCTCTCTTCGTCGCCATCGACCCCATTGGCGTAGTGCCCATCATGCTGGGCTTCTTTGGGGAGGCCACGTCCAGGGAGCGTGGCCGCGCGGTGAACATCGCTGTCTTCACGGCAGCAGCGGTGGGGCTGCTGTTCCTGTTCCTGGGGCGCTTCATCCTCCGGGTGCTCTCGATCAGCGTGGACCACTTCGCCGTGGCGGGTGGAGTTATCTTGCTGGCCCTGGCGATGCGGGAACTGCTGAGCTCGCGGCCTCCCGAGGTGCCCCCGAAGGAAGAGATGGTGGAGGTGGTGCCGATAGGGACGCCCCTGCTGGCTGGCCCGGCCACCATCACCACCCTCCTGGTGTTGATTGCGCTGTACGGTATCGGGCCGGTGCTGTTGGCCTTTGCCGCCAACCTGGTTGTCGCCTGGGCCATCCTCCGTCAGTCAGCTGTCCTTGGGGTGTTCCTGGGGAAAGGTGGCCTGGCGGCGACCGCCAAGGTCACGTACTTGCTGCTGGCAGCCATCGCCGTCCGGCTCATCGTCCAGGGGGTGCAGCACCTGTTCTTCTAAGGCCGTCGGGGAGGTGCGCCTTGCCCTGCCGGTTGGTGCCCCCTCGCATGGGGCTGTAGTCCAGCCTGAAAGGAGGCAGAATGGAGCTGTCCGGCAAAGTGGCCATCGTCACGGGGGGTGGGAGCGGCATTGGCGAGGCCATCGCTCGCACCCTGGCCAGACAAGGTGCCTCGGTGGTGGTGGCGGGCCGCCGTCGCGCTCCCTTGGAAGGGGTGGCCGCGGCCATCGTCAAGGATGGCGGCAAGGCCGTGGCTATTGTGGCTGATGTCAGCCAGGAGGCGGATGCTGAGCGGCTGGTGCGCGAGACCCTCACGGCGTATAGGCAGATCGACATCCTGGTCAACAACGCTGGCCTACTGGGGACCAAACCCCTGCTGGTGAACACCTCCACCGCCGAGTGGGACGAGCTGATGGCAGTCAACCTGCGTGGGGCCTTTTTGTGCGTGCGAGCGGTGCTGCCCCACATGGTCCCGCGGCGAAGCGGCGTCATCGTCAACGTCATCTCCAACCAGATCTACTCCTCCAAGGCGGTGCCTGGCTATGGCGCCTACGTCGCCTCCAAGATGGGCCTGATAGGGCTGACGCGGGTGCTGGCCAACGAGGTGCACGAGTACGGCATCCGGGTGCATGGCATCTACCCCGGCGCTGTGGCTACCCCACTGACGCGCCGACCGGAGTTCCCTCCGGAGCGCTTGGAGCAGATGCTGCGCCCGGAGGATGTGGCCGAAGCGGTACGCTGGCTGGTGTCCCAGCCGCCGCGTGTCAACATCGAGGAGTTGACGGTGATGCCCTTCTTCTTCCCCTCCTGGCGGAACTGAGGGGAGTTGGTTGAGACCCAAGATTAGTGATTCAATCTGTAGGTCGGGTTTCCCAACCCGACTGTCGTGGCTTTGTCCCCCTTCTCCACATGGAGAAGGGGGATTGAGTAACCTTAAGGGGCTTCGCCCCTCAAACTCCCCTTAGGGTACGAAGGACGATAACCGAAAGACCCTGGGTTGAGGCCCCCGTCCTTGACAGCCCCCCAGGGCTATGTTAGAACAGGGGCACTTTGCCAAAGGTGATTCTGGACAGGAAAAGGCAGCGATTCTGGCAACACCTTGCGGAGGATGATGCATGGCAGACATCGTGCTGTACGAAAAGCGCGACCACATCGCCCACGTGACCCTGAACCGCCCGGAGAACCTGAACGCCATCAACCGCGCCATGAGCGCCCGCCTGGCCGAGGCGTGGAGAGAAATGGACACCGACCCGGACGTCTGGGTGGGCATTGTCACCGGGGCCGGGCGCGCCTTCTCGGCTGGGGCTGACCTGAAGGAGATGGGGGGACACGATCGCCCCCGTGGCCTGGAGGGCTTCCGCCCCTGGCGGCCCAGCAATGTCACCCAGGGGCTGGAGTGCTCCAAGCCCCTCATTGCCGCCATCAACGGCTACTGCCTGGCGGGCGCCCTGGAGGTGGCCCTGTCCTGCGACCTCCGCATCGCCTCGGAGAAGGCCCAGTTGGGCACTCCTGAGGTCAAGTGGAACGTCCTTCACGCCTACGGCGCCCTGAAGCTTTCCCGCTTTATCCCTGCTGCCCCAGCGCTCCAGATGCTGCTCACCGGCGAGTTCATCTCGGCGCAGGACGCTCTGCGCATCGGCCTGGTGGGCCAGGTGGTGCCCCACGAGGAGCTGATGCCCACCGTGGAGCGCGTTGCCAAGCGCATCAGCGAGAACGGGCAGCTTGCCGTCCGGGCCACCAAGGACCTCTTCTACCGGGGCATGTCCATGTCCTGGGAGGAGGCCCTGCGGTACCACGTCATGGTGGCCAACATCGTCTACACCTCCGAGGACGCCAAGGAGGGCCCGCAGGCCTTCGCCGAGAAGCGGACCCCGGAGTTCAAGGGCCGCTGATGCCCGGCGGCGCTTGCGCCTAGCGTCCCGTCCGACACATAGATGCCATTGTTTCCAAGCAACCGTAGGTCGGGTTTCCTAACCCGACCATGCTAGGGCAGGTTAGGAAACCTGCCCTACGCCAGAAACCGGGTGTCCCAAGTAAGTGCAGGTAATAGCCAGACATGACACTAGTCGCGACAGGGAGGTCAGGTGCCGATGCAGCAGGCGACCTCAGCCCGCGCCGGTGCGGATGGCAACGCGCTAAATGGGATCCAGGTCCTGGACCTGACCCAGTCTATCGCTGGCCCCCACTGCACCTCACTCCTGGCTGGCTTCGGCGCCCAGGTCGTGAAGGTGGAGCCACCCTGGGGTGAGCCGGCGCGGCGCCTGGGCCCCTTCCCCAAAGACCAGTCCCACCCGGAGCGCAGCGGCACCTTCCTGTACCTCAACCAGAACAAGCTGGGGGTAACCCTGGACCTCAAGGCGAAGCGTGGTGCAGCCATCTTCAAAGAGCTGGTGGCCGGGGCCGACGCGGTGGTGGAGAACTTCGAGCCGCGCGTCATGCCCTCCCTGGGGCTGGACTACGAGACCCTGGCCCGCATCAACCCCCGCCTGGTGATGACCTCTATCTCCACCTTCGGCCAAACTGGCCCCTACCGCGACTACCACGCGGACGAGCTGGTGGCCTACTCGATGGGAGGACTCACCTATGTCATCGGCCTGCCGGACCGGGAGCCTGTGAAATCAGGCGGCAACCAGGCGCAGTTCCAGGCGGGCCTCAACGCCGCCATCTGGACGGCGGCGGCCCTGTACTTCCAGCGCCTCACGGGCCAGGGGCAGCACATTGACGTCTCCATCATGCAGACGGTGATGAACCTGGTGGAGTTCGGGATCGCCCACTACACCCACACCGGCAAGGTCTTCGCCCGCAACGGCAACCGCTGGCGGACCATGAAGGATGCCAATGGTGCTCCCCTGGGCCACCCCACCGAGGTCTACCGCTGCAAGGACGGCTTCATCAACCTGGCGGTGCAGGCCCCTAACCAGTGGGAGATGCTGACCCTGATGCTGGGCAGACCTGAGCTACGGGAGGACCCCCGCTTCGACTCCTGGCCCAAGCGGGGCCAGCACACCCGGGAGCTAGATGACATCGTCGGCGGATGGTGCCGTGAGCGCACCCAGGAGGAAATCTTCAAGCTGTGCGGGGAGTACCGCATCCCCTGCGGCTACACCTACACGATGACGCAGCTTCCCCAGGACCCCCAGTTCAAGGAGCGGGGGTACTTCCAGCAGGTGGACCACCCCGAGGCCGGCCCCCTCCTTTACCCCGGCGGCCCATTCCGGCCCAGCGAGTTCGGGTGGCAGATGGGGCGGGCGCCCCTGCTGGGCGAGCACAACGCGCAGGTGTACGGGGAGTGGTTGGGGTATTCCAAGCGCAAGCTGAGCGGGCTTAGGCGGGCAGGGGTTATCTAGGCAGCTTTTGCCCGCGGCGAAGAGACTTCGGCGAGGAGCCTGACGTCATGGGCATGCTGGACGGCGTCCGCATCCTGGACCTGACCCACGTCTACGCTGGGCCCCAGGGCACCCAGCTTCTGGCTGACATGGGGGCCGAGGTCATCAAGGTGGAAGGGCCCTACAACCCGGACCGTGGTCGCGGCCTTTTGGGCCTGGCGAGTGACCGCGCCACTGGGGCTATGCCGGTGGGCCGTCCCTGGTTCTGCACCCTGAACCGCAACAAGAAGGCGGTCACCCTGGACCTCTCCAAGCCCCGTGGCAAGGACTTGTTCAGGGAGTTGGTCAAGGTCAGTGACGTGGTCATTGAGAACTTCAGCCTGCGGGTGATGCCCAACCTGGGCTTCGACTACCCCAGGCTCAAAGAGGTCAATCCCCAGGTCATCTACATCGCCATGCCCGGCTACGGCGCCAGCGGCCCCTACAAGAACTACGTCTGCTGGGGCGAGATTATTGACAGCATGTGTGGCCTGGCAGGCATCACCGGCTACCCGGAGGGCGCCCCCATGCGCTCCAACATAGCCTATGGTGACCCCATCACGGGCCTCAATGCGGCCCTGGCCATCCTGGTGTGCCTGCACTACCGCCAGCGGACGGGCCGTGGCTGCTACGTGGACGTGAGCCACCTGGAGGCGGTGACTCGCATGGTGGGCGACGTGTTCATGGACGCCTCGATGAATGGCCGCGACGCGGGGCGCACCGGCAACCGCCACCCCACGATGGCGCCCCACAACGTCTATCCGTGCCAGGGTGAGGACGAGTGGGTGGCCATCGCCATTGCCGACGATGAGGAGTGGAAAGCCTTCTGCAAGGCCCTGGGGGAGCCGGCCTGGGCGCAGCGGCCCGAGTACGCCACTGCCGCAGGACGCAAGCAGCACGAGGATGCGATGGACCGGCACCTGGCTGGGTGGACCCGCCGGTACGCCAAGTACGAGGTGATGCACCGCCTTCAAGGGACCGGGGTGATGGCCGGCGCGGTGCTGACGGTCCAAGACCTGGTCCATGACCCCCACGTGCAGGCCACCGGCGGCCTGGTGGAGGTAGCGGAGTACGCCACGCCCCAGGGGATCACCTATCCGCAGCAGGGGTTCTGGGCACGCGCCTCTGGGGCGCCGCCCAAGCTCTACCGCAACCCGCCTGGCTACGGCCAGCACAACGACTCCGTGTTCGGCGGCCTGCTGGCCCTTTCGGCCGAGGAGTTGGCAGAGCTGCGCAAGACCGAGGTCATCCGGGACACGCCGCCCAAGGGATAGGAGACATCCGGTCAAGCCCCGGTCTGTTGGGCTGGGTAGGGTGGTAGAATATGTTTGCTACAGAGACCAAGGGGCAAGGCCAGTCAATGGAAACTATGATCGCTGCGAGTGGCGTGTATTTTGTTCCAGAGGTCTCCGCGTACCTGAGGGCTACGGGGCCCCGTGATTCCTTGCCCAGCTACCGAGTCCTGCTGCGCTGGGTCACTACGGGGCTTCCCAGCCCTGGAGCAGCGTTTCGGCCGCGGCGAGAGAGACGGCTCAGCTTTGAGGACTTAGTGTCCCTTCGGATGATCGTAGCTCTGCGGCAGAGTGGTTTCTCCTCCCAGCACATCCGTCGAGTGCATGAGTGGTCGGTGCGCAACCTCGGCTACCCGAAACCCTTCGCTCTTCATGACCTTTGGGTCGGAAGGGGAGACATTTTCTTCGACATTGAACGCCAACTCATCTCCGTCAGCCGAAGAGGCCAGTTTGGTCTGGACATCATCCGCAGTTGGCTGGAGCGCCTGCCTCGCTTTGACGCTGCCGATTTGGCTTTCGATCGCCGTGTCAACTGCTGGCGCGTAGCTAGCAAATGGCAGCCGCATCCTTGGGTAGTGCTGGACCCGGAGATTCAGTTCGGGGCACCGTGTGTCGCAAAGACCAGGATACCGACGAGAACGATTTGGAGTATGAGCCGGGGGGGGGACAGACCAGAGGCTATAGCCCGGGCGTACAGAATCCCTGAAGAGGGAGTCCAGCGGTCTCTGGAGTGGGAGGACAAGCTTGAGCGGGCCAGGGCAGGCTGAGCCCACTCTTGTCGTTGATGAAAGCCTCTGTGCGCCTCAGCTTGTGGCCGTACTACAGATTATGGATTTCAAGGCCACGGCACCGCAGCCCGGCATGCAAGACCTCGCGATTATCAACTGGATAGGTTCCTTTGGTGGGCTCTGGATTACTACTGATGAGGCTGCGAAGCGGGCCTACGCTCCTGCACTTTTGCAGGCGGGGGTCCATGTACTTGAGATCCATCGGCCAAAGGCGGGAATGGGCCTGCGGGACCAGGTTCGCCTCCTTGTCTCGGTAGTTCAAAAGGTGGTTCAGCAAGTTCAGGCCAGCCGTAGGCCGCAGGTTTTCCGTGCTAGATATAGCGGCGAGCGCCCGGTGCTCGAGCGCAGAGTGACCGGCGACACCAAGGTGGGCTGGGTAGGCGTCTAGCAGGAGGCGACGCCAATCCGCGGAGTTGCCATGCCTCGCGGTGCCCCGGTCAAGCCTCGACCAGGACAGGTACTCTCCTCACCAAGCTTTGGACCCCTGCCTACTCTTCCTCGCCCTCTTCCGCCTCGCCGCCTTCATCTGGAGGCTCTGGTCCCTCCTGAGGGGCCTCACTCGCCCCATCCTGCGAGGAGGCCCGGGGCCGCGCGTGCCCGTTGAGGGACTCCCTTGCTCGGCGGGTGGCCGCCTCCAGGGCTGGGGGCGTTGTCCCCAGCAACCTCGGCACCGCGGCCGAGGCCACCTGGACGCCATGGCCCAGGTTCATGATGGTCACGCCACGGCTATCGCGCCCGTACTGGGGGACCTCCGCCAGCGGCACCTTGGAGACGATGCCGGTGGTGGTCACCACTGTCAGCTCCTCGGCGTCCGGGTCCACCACCTGGGCTATCGCCACGGGGCCCGTCTTCTGGCTGACCCGGAAGGCCACCACCCCCTGGCTACCCCGGTGCAGGGGTCGGAAGTCGCTCAGGGGGGTCAGCTTGCCGAAGCCCAGGGCGCTGATCATCAGCACCCTGCCATCGGGCGTGACCAGGTCCATGCCCACCACGGCATCACCCCTGCCCAGTCGGATGCCCTTCACCCCACCGGCCTGGCGCGAGCGCATGGGGAACTCAGCCACGCGGGTCCGCAGCCCACGGCCCTGCCGTGTTATCAGAACGACATCGTCCTGCGCAGTGGCCAGGCAGGCCGCCACCAGCTCCTGGTCGGCACGCAGGTCCATGGCGATGAGCCCGGCGTTGCGAATGTTGCCGAAGGCGGCCAACTCGACTCGCTTCACCACCCCCTGCTGGGTGCACAGCAGCAGGCTGGCGTCCATGGCCATGTCGGGGACTGCCAGGACCGAGGTGACCCGCTCCTTGGGCCCGATGCCCATCAGATTGGTCACCAACGTGCCACGGGTGGCCCGGGAGGTGTCGGCCTGGATCTCGTAGGCTTTGATGGCGTAGACCCGCCCCCGCTCCGAGAACAGCAGCAGCATGTCGTGGGTGTCCACCACTAGCACGTGCTGGAGGGCGTCGTCCTCCCGGGTGGTCTGTCCCTTCACCCCCTTGCCGCCCCGGTGCTGCAAGCGGTAGGTGCTGAGGGGAATGCGCTTGACGTAGCCGTTGACAGAGAGGGTAATCACCACCTGGGCGTGGGGGACGGTCTCCTCTGGCGTCCAGTCCCGGGGCCCTTCTCCGACGATCTCGGTGCGCCGTTCGTTGCCGTAGGTCTTCTTGATCTCCAGGGTCTCTTCCTTGACCTTGGCGTCGATCTTGGACGGGTCGGCCAGCAGGGCCTCCAGCTCGGCAATCTGCTGGAGCAGCTTCTGGTACTCTTCCTCCAGCCGCTCCCGGTCCAGGGCGGTCAGCCGCCTGAGCTGCATGTCCAGGATGGCCTGGGCCTGGGGCTGGTCGAGCGCGAAGCGGGCCATGAGGCCCTGGCGGGCCGTGTCCACATCCGGGGCGTTGCGGATGATGGCGATGACCTCGTCCAGGAAGTTGATGGCGATGCGCAGCCCTTCCAGGATGTGGGCGCGGTCCTTGGCCTTCTTGAGGTCGAAGCGGGCACGGCGGGTGACCACGATTCGACGGAAGTCCACATAGTGCTGGAGCAAGGGCTTGAGGCCCAGAGTCACGGGCTGGCCCTCCACCAGCGCCAGCATGTTGAAGTTCACCGCTGTCTGGAGGGGTGTGTGCTTGTAGAGGTTGTTGAGGACGATCTCAGGCTGGGCCTCGCGCTTTAGCTCCACCACCACGCGCAGGCCGTGGCGGTCGGACTCGTCCCGGACCTCGCTGATGCCCTCTACCTTTTTATCGCGGGCCAGGATCGCGATGCGCTCCACCAGGGCCGCCTTGTTGACCTGGTAGGGGATCTCGGTGACCACGATCTGCCGGCGGCCGCCACGCTTCTGCTCCTCGATGGCCGCCCGTGCCTGGAGCACCACCCGTCCCCGCCCCGTGGAGTAGGCCTCCAGGAGGCGCTGGCGGTCCTCCCCCGCCAGGAGGATGGCCCCGGTGGGGAAGTCCGGGCCGTGGACCCGCTGGAGCAGGTCCTCCACCGAGGCGTCGGGGTGGTCAACGAGGTGGACCACCGCGTCGCAGACCTCTCCCAGGTTGTGGGGTGGGATGTAAGTAGCCATACCCACAGCGATGCCGGCGGCGCCGTTGACCAGCAGGTTGGGCAGGCGGGCGGGCAGCACAACCGGCTCCTGGAGGGAGCCGTCGAAGTTGGCGATGAAGTCGACCGTGTCCTTCTCGATGTCCGCCAGCATCTCTTCGGCAATGGCCGCCAGGCGGGCCTCGGTGTAGCGCATAGCCGCAGGCGGGTCGTCGTCAATGGAGCCGAAGTTGCCCTGGCCGTCCACCAGGGGGTAGCGCATGGTAAAGTCCTGGGCCAGGCGCACCATGGCCTCGTAGACCGGGGCGTCGCCGTGGGGGTGGTACTTGCCCAGCACCTCGCCGACGATACGGGCGGACTTCTTGTAGGCGCTGTTGGGGCGTAGCCCCAGCTCGTGCATGGCGAAGAGGATGCGGCGCTGGACCGGCTTCAGACCGTCGCGCACGTCCGGCAGGGCGCGTGCCACGATGACGGACATGGCGTAGTCGAGGTAGGAGGTGCGCAACTCCTCCTCGATCCTGACCTGCCTGACCTCTTTGGCGAAGGATGGCCCGCTGACCATGATCTACTCCCCACTATGGAGGGGCCGGACGCCCCTCGGATGTGCCCCTTGGATGTGATTATGTTGGGGCTATTGTACCCCAGCGCCGAAAGCCATGCCACCTGACCGCCACGCAGGGCAGCGTTACCTAAGCATCAGGGAGCAGCCCACAGCGGGCTGCTCCCTGATGGGTGTGCTCCGGGGGAACTCGTCTTACTCAGCCTTCGCCAGCGCCGCCTTGACCTTCTGGTACACGTCGTCCGGCACCCAGGTCTTCCATTGCTCCTCATAGGTCTTCAGGTAGTAGACAGCGGCCTTCTCCCAATTGCCCTGGATGTCATTCTGCTCGGCCCAGGCTAGGACCTCATTGAGGGAGTCCACGGTCATCACCATTTTCCTGAACAGCTCCACCACGTCCGGGGCCTTCTGGAGAAAGCTCTTATGGACAGTTGTTGTAATGGGTTCAGCCGAGTAGGCGCAGGCCTGCTTGGGCCTGTAGGTCCTGTCGAATTGTCCCTTAGACACCTCGGCCCAACACTGCTCAGTCCAAGGCGGCTCCTCCAGGTAGTACCAGTCGTAGGACCCCAAGAGGGACGTGGGCGACCAGTAGTAGCCGAAGACGGGCTTGCCAGTTTTCATAGGACCCGCCAAGGCGGCCATCATAGCACCCGAGC
The DNA here is from genome assembly GCA_016210325.1 of Chloroflexota bacterium. Classification (GTDB taxonomy): domain Bacteria; phylum Chloroflexota; class Dehalococcoidia; order Lucifugimonadales; family HRBIN23; genus JACQUK01. The sequence continues at coordinate 36,040 of JACQUK010000090.1, read as the reverse complement.
TGCCCGGGCTGACCGCATTGTAGTACTTGTCCAATCCGTAGCCCTCTAGCTTGGCCCGGTTGATCTCGGCGCACTGCCAGCCGATGATGCAGTTGATGAAGGCACCCTTTGTGGGATCTTCGAGGTCTTTGAAGAGGGCAACTACCTCGGGACGCTTCATATCCTCGATGGTCTTGATGTTGTACCGCTCGGCTACAACTCTAGGGATGATGAAAGGCTGAGGCGGTCCCTCGTATATCATCCCAAGGTCAACGACGTTCCCTGCCGCAGTCTCTGTCGTGTACCACTCCAGGTAGTACTGGGGCCAGGTATCCATCATGACGTCAACATCGCCTCTGGCTAAGGCGACTTGGCTCACGGGTGTCGTCATCACCACCGACTCCACGGGGTAGCCGTAGCCATTTTCAATGATGATCTTGGCAACGGCGTTCTCGATCCACATCTGCTCGCTCTGTAGGTCCACCAGCTTGATGGTCGGCTTGGGTGCCTCCGGTGCAGCCTTCTCCCCGCTTCCGCACGCTGCGGCGATGAAAGCTGCGCCTACCACGGCCACCAGCAGCACTGCCAGTCTCTGCCAGTTACGGGTCCTCATGCGTGTCCTCCTGATCGAATTCGAGGTAAGCGGATGTCCGGCCCAGGCGGTCCGGACCATCGTCTTCAAGGGTCATAGGCCTCACCCCACTCCGTTGCGGTTTTCCCCTCGCCTTCGCTCGCTGGAGAGCAAGGCTAGGATTGGTCCGCTACCTGGCAACAGTCGTTCTCGCGGGCTGTCGCTGCTTGGCGAATCCCTGGGTGATTCGGTCCAGGATGATGGCCATGATCACGATCCCGATGCCGCCCAGCAGGCCGCGGCCCACCTCCAGCCTGGCTATCCCATTCAGCACCTCTACACCCAGTCCCGGCGCGCCGATCATGGAGGTGACCACCACCATGGCCAGGGCCATCATGATGGTCTGGTTCAGGCCAGCCATGACAGCGGGCAGCGCCAGCGGTAGCTGTACCTTGAGGAGCAACTGGGTACCGGTGGCGCCAAAGGCACGGCCCGCCTCCACGACGCCGGCATCAACCTGCCGGATGCCCAGGTTGGTGAGACGGATGATAGGGGGCACGGCGTAGAACACCACCGCAATGACCCCAGGCACCTTGCCAATGCCAAACAGCATGATGACCGGTATCAGGTAGACAAAGCTGGGCATGGTCTGCATCAGGTCCAGGACCGGCCGGACGGCCTGGTCCACCAAGTTGCTCTTGGCCATGGCGATGCCGGTGGGCACCCCCAGAGCTACGGCGAGCACCGTCGAGGTGATAACAATAGCAAGGGTGGTCATGGCTAGGTCAAAGAGCCCCAGAGCGGCCAGGGCCACGATCATGCCCGTGGCCAGGAAGGCCATAATCGGGCCCGTCACCCTGTAAGCCACCAGAGCAACGACGCCGGCCACAAGCCACCAGGGAAGCCCCACCAACCACCGCTCCAGCGGAAGCAGGAAGTGCTGCAACAAGGCGAAGTTGAGTGAGCGAAGGGCGACATCCCAGTTCACCACCATCCAGTCCACACCGCGGTCCACGGCTCGGGAGACGGTTGGACCTACCAGCATCCCCTGGGGGATGTTGGCGATGGCCCCAAAGGACCAGACGCTTCCCAGAGTGAGGGCGATAGCAACCAGCCACACCCACCTGGGCATGGCGGCGGCCGCCCGCAGCGGTGCGACCACATACTTCAGTGGGGTGTTGTCTACAGCGTTGACGGCGGCGCTCCAACTTTTCCGGGCTACGCGAAGGAAACGGGTGAGCGCTGGGCCCTGCTCAGGCCCTACGGTTACGGGTGGACGTAGTTGAGTCATGCTCATGTACTCCTCGTCACTGGGGTGAAACTGGGGCCGCAGGCTGCTGGGCTTTGGCGGCGAGTGCTACGTCACGCACCGAGGCTCGGCGCACCTCGCCCACTAGCCTGCCATCGGCCTCTACCACCGGCAGCACCTCTATGCTCCAGTCGTAGTCCACCGTCATGGTGAGCAAGGACTCCAGGAGTGCATCGGCAGGCACCACCAGTGGTGACTTGGTTATCAACTCCTGGAGGCAGGCACTCCCTTTCATGGCCGCCTCGGAGGCAGCCTTGAACGTAACGATGCCCAACAGCCGCTCGTGCTTGTCCACCACGAAGGCTAGCTCTTCCTCCGCCTGGTGCATGGCATGGACGGCTGCCCGTGGGCCCTGCCACGCCGAGACCAGGACTCCGGGTGGGCGCATCACCGACCGGACCGTCAGCACCGCGGCTTTCCGCACGTCTTTGGTGAACTCGCCCACGTACTCGTCGGATGGCGCCGTCAGAATCTCCTCGGGGGTGCCCTGCTGGACAATGGCGCCATCCCGCATGATGGCGATGCGCTCTCCCATCTTGAGGGCTTCTTGCAGGTCGTGGGTGATGAAGATGATGGTCTTTCTGAGGCGCTCTTGAAGACGCAGCAACTCGTCCTGCATCTCTCGGCGGATCAGGGGGTCCAGGGCGCTAAAGGGCTCGTCCATGAACAGGACTTCAGGGTCGGGGGCCAGGGCCCGGGCCAGGCCCACCCGCTGCTGCATGCCACCAGAGAGGGTGCTGGGGTAGCTGTGCTCCCATCCCTGGAGACCCACCACTTCCACCAGTTCCTGGGCCCGCTTGAGCCGGACCTTCTTGTCTACCCCCTGGACTTCCAGCCCAAAGGCCACATTGTCCAGTACTGTTCGGTGGGGCAGCAGGCCGAAGCGCTGGAACACCATGCCCGCCATCTTGCGGCGGAACTGAATGAGTTGGTGGTGATGGAAGCCGAGGATGTCCTGCCCATTAATGAGCACCTGGCCCTCCGAGGGCTCGATGAGGCGCAGCAGACAGCGCACCAGGGTGGACTTGCCGCTGCCAGATAGCCCCATGACCACAAAGGTCTGGCCGTCAGCCACCTCGAAGCTGGTGTCTCGAAGAGCGATAACGTGGCCCGTTGCCTGGAGGACTTCGTTGCGGCTCTTGTGGCGCCATTCGGAGTGGAGGACTTGTTGGGGATGAGGGCCGAAGACCTTCCACAAGTTACGGACTACTAGCTTTGGTCCCATTTCCTGCCTCCCAGTGAGTATTGGGCACCAGAGCCGCTGTGGCAGACCGCCGGCCTGGAGTGCCTCAGCGTGACGCATAGTCTGGAATGGGATGACGATACGCAGACTTGGCAGGTCGCTGTCCCCTGGCAGGGTGAAGTCCGCGGTAGATAGAGGAGCGCGGCTGCTATTCTGGCGGTGGCTTGCCTGTCACGCCCACTATTGGGCGGCGATGCCCCTGCGGAACATGCCCCAGAGGGCCTGGGAGCGTTGGGACAGCGGAAGCCTGCCGCCGCTGAGGCGCCAGAGGGCTACGGCCCCGTGCATCAGGCCGTAGAAGGCCAGCGCCGCAGCCGCTGGGTCAATGTCTGGCCGGACCTGTCCCTGCCTTACCCCTTCCTCCAGAATCTCCTGCACCTTTGCCACGTACCGGTCAACGGCCGCTCCCATCCGCTGCCTTGGGCCTGCGTCGCCGCTACGCAGCACAGCGCCAATCACCAGGACGGAGATGCCCCCACGGCGCTCCGCCGAGGAGAGGCGCTCGTGCAGCACGTTTTCCAGACAGTCGAGAGGCCGGTGGCCTCGGCTCTTGGCCCTCTCAAGGCCAGCAAGCAAGTTCTCCTCGACATCGTCAATCAGGGCCAGCAGGATTTCGTGCTTGTCGCGGAAGTGGCGGTAGATGGCTCCCTCAGTGACGCCCACCGCCTGCGACAGGGCGCGCATGGTCAGGGCATCCATGCCTCGCGCCGCCAGGATTTGTCGAGCCTTTTCGACAATCTCCTGCTGCCTTATCTCGGTTGTGTGATGTGGTGTAGTCATATGATAGTAATCGTTTACATACTACCACATGGCGGGACGATGTCAAGGGCTTCTTCGTTGCTGTACTATCGTGGTCTCAAGAGCCAGGGGAGCGAGTTCAGAGGCGGGCCAGCTCGATAATCCGCGCCTCGGCACGGCCGTTGGCTATTTCCAGGACCGCCACGTGGCCCAGGCGGCCGTCCAAGTGGTGGGGCAGGGTGGGGCTGCCCGGGTTGACCAGCAGCGCCCCGTCTACCTGGGCGATGCACTCCATATGGGTGTCGCCGCACACAATGACGTCCACCCGGCGGCCGAAGGCCTGCTGCACCAGGTTGGCGGGGGTGGTCCAGGGGGTGTCCTCGGGCAGCGGGAAGGCGTGCACCAGGCCGATGGTCAACCCCCCTATTTCCAGGAGGTGGACCGGTCTGATCCGCGCGTCCTCGGGCACGCCTGGGCGCCCGCCGCCGGGGTGGTCGCCGTTGCCGCGGGCAGCCAGGACCGGCGCCAGCCGCTCCAGCCAATCGAGGACGTCCAGCACGTGCAGGTCGCCGGCGTGCAGCACCAAGTCCACGCCCCGCAGGGCCCGGTAGACCTGCTGGGGCAGCTCCGGGCCCGCCTCGGGGATGTGGGTGTCCGAGATGAGGCCGATGCGGACTTTGCCCACGTCTCCCTGGCTACTCTGGCCTGTTTCGGTGCTGGCGCCGACGCCCGGGCATCGCCTCCTCGTTGATGACGACATTGAGGCAGGCCGGACGCCCAGAGGCGAAGGCCCGCTCCAGGGCAGGCCGCAGGTCCTGGGGGCGCTCCACCAGCTCCCCATAGCCGCCCATCGCCTCCACAATCTTGTGGTAGGGCCTGATGCCCAGGCGGACGGCAAGCTGGTCGCCCCGCTCCTGGCCGTAGTCAAGCCAGTGGCTGTGGCGGCTCATGCCCCAGGACCCGTCGTTGGCAATGACCGCTACGATGGGGATGTTGTGGCGCACCGCGGTGTCCATCTCCATGGCGTTGAGGCCGAAGCTGCCGTCGCCGCTCAGGAGCAGCGCTGGCTCATCAGGGCGCGCCAGCTTGGCAGCGATGGTGAAGGCCGGGCCTGGCCCCAGGCAGCCGAAGGGGCCGTTGTCCATCCAGTGGCCTGGCAGGGCCACCTTCCGAATCGGGGCCGCGAAGATGGCGCTGTCGCCGCCGTCGGTCACCATGGTGGCCTTGGCGGGCAAGAAGTCGCTGATCTCGTGGCACAGGCGCAGGGGGTGCACCGGAACCTGGTCTGAGTTCAGGTCAGGCTCAATCTCCTGGCGGCGCCGCTGGATGTATGCCTGGCACTCCTTGACCCACTCGTGGTGCTGCGGCGCGGCTTTGCGGTGTCGCAGCTCTTCGTTCATCTGCGTCAGGACATTACGGGCGTCCCCTACAATGCCCACCTCGACTGGCCGGTTACGGCCAATCTCCCTTGGCTCAATGTCCACCTGGATGAGCTTGACGTTCTCAGCGAAAAGGGGCGGGCGCCCGTAGTTCAGGGCAAAGTTAAGCCTGCCGCCGATGACCATCACCACGTCGGCCTGCTGGAGTCCCACCCGGTTGGGTCCGAAGCACAGGGGGTGGGTCTCAGGGACGTTGCCCCGGCCCATCTCGCGGAGGGTCAGCGGCAGTTCGGCGGCCTCGATGAACTGCTGGAGCTCCTGACCGCCACCGGACCACCAGATGCCGCTGCCAGCAATGACCACGGGCCGCTCCGCCTGGAGCAGCAGGTCCACTGCTTTGCGCACCAGGGCTGGCTCGCCGTAGGGGCGGGCTGTGGTGCGGTACTTGGTGGGGAAGGTGACCTGCGCCTCGTCCACCCGCTTCGCCAGGATGTCCTCTGGGATCTCCAGGTACACGGGGCCGGGCCGCCCGGTGGTGGCATGGCGGAAGGCTATCGAAACGTACTCGGGGATGCGCTGGGGGTCGTAGCAGGTCCCGACCCACTTGACGATAGGCCGCACCACCGAGACGTGGTCCATCTCCTGAAGGGGGCCCATCTGGTGCTTGCTGAGGGGGTGGGCGCCGCCAAAGATGATGACGGGGCTGGCCGACTGGTAGGCATTGGCGATGCCGGTGACGGCGTCGGTGACGCCGGGGCCTGCCGTGACCGCGCACACGCCCGGCTCCCGCGTGGCCCTGGCCCAGCCGTCGGCCATGTGGACGGCGGACTGCTCGTGGCGGACATCCAGCAGGCGGATGCCCTCGTCAATGCACCCATCGAGGATGGGGGCGATGTGGCCGCCGTTGAGGGTGAAAAGGTACTGGACGCCCTCGGCCTTGAGTGCCCTGGCCGCCAGCTTACCGCCGTGGACCTCGCTAGCCATGGTGCCTCCTTCAGTCTGTCTCCGTCCTGGGCCCGTTTCCCCCCTCGTGGGCACACCAGCAAGCTCCCAGTATACGCCAGTGGTGGCAGGGGCGGAAGCGGCGCCGGAGTGGGCCAACTGCCAACGCAGGCCACCAAGAACCTTTCTCGTGGGGGCCAAATGTTGGAATGCCGTGATATGCCGCGGCTGTGCGCATTGACGCGCAACGAAGCAAGTGGATAGGATGATGGCGACACACAATCCACACAAATGGTAGCGATAATGCGTTACATGGTGGTTATTGAGCGCGGCGAGACGAGTTGGGGAGCACATGTCCCTGACCTGCCAGGTTGCGTGGCGGTAGGGGAGACGCGCGAAGAGGTGCTACGGCTCATCCGCGAGGTCATCGAGTTCCATCTCGATGGTCTGAGGCAGGACGGGCAGCCCGTGCCGACGCCAAGCTCGGAGGGGGAATTCGTCGAGGTTGGGGCTGCCTAGCTTCGGCGTCCAGCCGGAGGTGCTCTGGACCCCGAAGCAATCCGACAGTATGACGGCGACACGGAATCTGTATGGAGGATAACGTTCGCCAAGGGAGAGTAAACGATATGCCACAGTCTGAAATACGCCGGTCTGAAATTGCGGCGCTCGCCGAGCGGGTACGTCGTGCCAATTACGCGAAGTACCTCAAGACAGTACGCCTTATCAAGGTTCGGGGGTTTGCTAACGCTCAAGTCACATTTGACTTTCCGGTGACCGCGCTCGTTGGCCCCAACGGTGGTGGTAAATCCACGGTTCTCGGGGCCGCGGCATGCGCCTATAAGACCATCAAACCGGGAACTTTTTTCCCGAAGAGTTCCATCGGTGACAACTCAATGTCTGAATGGTCGGTCTCGTACGAGATGATCGACAAAGACCTTGACCCCGGGGGTATCGTGCGCCGCAGCAGCATATTCCGCCAATTGCGCTGGGTTCGCGGAGAGGTTGCTTCTCGCTCGGTATCCTACTTCGGAATTCGGAGAACCGTACCTGCCGGAGAGCGGCCGCAGTTCAAGAAGCTTATGCGGCCGTCCTATGTGCACCCCGCACCACTCGAAGATATACCACATGAAGCTGCCAAAGAAATCGAGCACATACTTGGGAGGCCAGTTTACGGCTTTCAGCGGACACAAGTCGGTTCCGACGAGTCTTTCCATGTTGGGCACAATCGAGGAAACCAATACTCCGAGTTTCACTTTGGCGCGGGAGAGTCATCAATAATTAGGATTGTCACCAATATCGAGCGTGTTCCAGACAGCTCCCTCATTCTTATCGAAGAGATTGAGAACGGGCTTCACCCGGTGGCGACCCGTCGTCTGGTAGAGTATCTGATTTCGGCTGCGGAAAGGCGTCGGATACAAGCCATCTTCACGACCCATAGTGATGAAGCGCTCTCTGTCTTGCCCCAAGAAGCTGTTTGGGCTTGCCTTGATGGCGCGACCCAACAGGGCAAACTAAGCATCAAGACGCTACGCGCCATTTCCGGGAAGGTTGACACAGCACTGGCCGTATATACCGAGGATGACTTCGGGCGTTTCGTGGTTGAGGCGCTGCTCCGTGAGTTTGCTAGTGATCGATTCGAGCAGGAGGAGGTACATGCTGTATCAGGCGATGGAAATGCTGTGAAGATACACCGAAATCGTCTGCAAGATCCATCTGCGCGTCATAAATCGTTGTGTGTGATTGATGGTGATTCACAGCAACCAGAAGACAAGCAAGCCGGCGTCTTTCGACTACCAGGGGCGCAACCAGAACTTCAGGTTTTCGGGGATGTCTACCAGCACATCTTGAATAACATTGCTATTCTAACTGTGTCCATGCAATTGCCACCGACAAAACAAGATTGCGTGAGGAAGGTTCTTCAAGAAGTGTCATTGACTAACCGCGATCCTCACGTGATATTCAACGAAATCGGAATACGTTTGGGGTTCATCCCCGAAGTCGTTGTGAAAGGAGCATTTGTAAACCTCTGGATCCGAGATCGGGAATCAGACTTCGTACCTTTGGTAACCTACCTGAAGCAGCAGATTGACGCATTCAATGGCGAACAAACGCCTGGAAGTAGCGGCGTCCCGGTCAGCTCATGACCGCGATCATCAGGCTCCTCCTTCACAGTCACTCTTTGGACTCTGTCTCCGGAGCTGTGCCAGAACTTGATGAAGGCTCCATGGGACAAGCTCAACAAGCCCACATAACCAGGGGGGCCGGCTGGTGCCAGCCCCCCTTGCAGCCTGTTCTCAGGTGGAGCGCTAGGCCGGGCCGGGGTGCTGGCGGCGGCGCTGGCGGCCGCCAGGCATGGCCTCCTGGTCCATGGCCACGTTGACGCAGGCGGGACGCCCTGAGGCGAAGGCCCGCTCCAGGGCCGGCCGGATGTCCTCCGGGCGCTCCACCAGCTCACCGTAGCCGCCCAGCCCTTCCACCATCTTGTGGTAGGGCCGGACGCCCAGGCGCACCGCGAGCTGCTCGCCCCGCTCGCGGCCGTAGTCCATCCAGTGGCCGTGGCGGCTCATGCCCCAGCCGCCGTCGTTGCCAACGACCACCACGAAGGGGATGTTATGGCGGACGGCGGTGTCCACCTCCATGCCATTCAGCCCAAAGGTCCCGTCGCCGCTCAAGAGCAGGGCAGGCTCGTCGGGGCGGGCCAGCTTGGCCGCCAGGGTGAACCCGAAACCGGGACCCAGCGCGCCAAAGGGGCCGTTGTCCATCCAGCGTCCAGGCAGCTTCATCTTCTTGGCCAGGGCGCCCCAGATGGAGATCTCGCCGCCGTCGGCGACCATGGTGGCCTTGGGCGGCAGGAAGTTGTTAATCTCAGTGCACAGGCGCAGGGGATGGATGGGAGTCTGGTCCGAGGTGGCGTCAGCCTCCATGTCCTGGCGGCGCTTCTGGATGTAGGCCTGGCACTCCTCGACCCAGCCGGTGTGCTTGGGAGTGAGTTGGCGCCGGCGGATCTCATCGTTCATCTGGCCCAGGATGGCCTTGGCGTCGCCAACGATGCCTACCTCCACCGGCCGGTTGCGCCCGATCTCCGAAGGCTCGATGTCCACCTGGATGACCTTGACGTTTTCGGGGAACATGGGTGGGCGGCCGTAGCCGAGCTGGTAGTTGAGGCGGGTCGCCATCACCAGGATGACGTCGGCCTGGCGCACCCCGACGCGGTTCGGGCCGAAGCACAGTGGATGGTCCTCGGGCACGGCGCCGCGCCCCATTTCGGTGAGCGCCAGAGGCAGCTCGGCAGCTTCGATGAGCTGTTGCAGCTCCTTTCCCGCCCCCGACCACCACACGCCGCTTCCCGCAATGACCACCGGCCGCTCCGCTGCCATCAGCAGCTCCACCGCTTGCCGCACCATGGCCGGGTCCCCGTGGGGCCGCGCTGCCGTCCGGTATTGGGTAGCCAGCGGGGCCAGGGCGTCGTCCACCTTCTTGCCCAGGATGTCCTCCGGGAGTTCCAGGTACACGGGGCCGGGCCGTCCGGTGGTGGCGTGCCGGAACGCTATGGAGATGTACTCCGGGATGCGCTGAGTGTCGTAGCAAGTGCCTATCCACTTGACGATGGGCCGCACCATGGAGACGTGGTCCATCTCCTGGAGGGGGCCCATCTGGTGCTTGTTGAGGGGGTGGGCGCCGCCCAGGATGATGAGGGGGCTGGCCGAGTGGTAGGCATTGGCGATGCCGGTGATCCCGTCGGTGACGCCGGGGCCGGCGGTGAGGGCGCAGACGCCGGGCCGGCCAGTAGCCCTGGCCCAGCCGTCGGCCATGTGGACGGCGGACTGCTCATGGCGGACGTCCAGAAGCTTGATGCCCTCGTCAATGCAGCCATCGAAGATGGGGGCGATGTGGCCGCCGTTGAGGGTGAAGAGGTACTGGACGCCTTCGGCCTTGAGGGCTTTGGCCACCAGCTTGCCGCCGTGGACTGTGCTGCCCATAACGCCTCCTTCTGGTGTGGAGTAGGTCTCTCGTGGAAATGGACACGCGGGCTGCCCGCAGGTCGCCCACAGTATACACGCCGGAGCCGTGGTCGAGAACATGCCGGGCGAGTGCCCAGGGCCTGTTCGCTTTCGCCCCCTCTCTGACTCTCCCCCTTGCGGGGGTGAGGAGGGTCCCTTCCCCTGTGAACGGAGGGAGGCTAGGATGGGGGGTGGATGACCCACAATGAACTGACCCTGGCGGTGCGTTCGGTCTGCCTTGACTCCCCTATGGGGCCGTGCTAGTATCGTTTGTGGCGCCTTGCATGGGCCGAAAACGCGGGGGACCTGAAAGGAGCGGCATGATATCCGTAAGTCCGCTGGCGGTGGAGAAGCTGAAGGAGATTCTGGTTGAAGAGAACGCGCCAGACTCGGCGCTGAGGATCCTGGTCGTGCCATCCGGCCACGGCGTTCAGTACATGCTGACCCTGGAGAAGGAGCCTCGTCAAGACGACCTTACCTTTGAGGCCGAAGGCCTCAAGATTGTGGTAGACAACGAGAGCGCCCCGGTGCTGGAGGGGGCCAACATTGACTACATTGACGACCTGATGCGGAGCGGGTTTGTGGTATCCAACCCCAACGTGCCGATGGGCGAGGGCTGTGCCTGCGGCGGCCAGTGCTCCTGCGGCGGACACGGTCAGCACGAGGAGTAAGTATCCTGGCACCGTTGCCTGACAACAACCGCCGTCCCGACTGAGTCGGGACGGCGGTGTGTTTTTGCCCCCAGTGAGGACCTTGGACCCGGCCCGAAAACAGCGATTGACCCCCGTAGGGCAGGTTTCCGAACCTGCCCGCGGCGGACGGTCGGGTTGGGAAACCCGACCTACAGCTTGAATCGCTATTCTTGGGACCCGGCGTGGGCCTGACGGCGCGCTAGCCCTCCGGGCCTTCGGTGATGTAGCGGTAGGCAGAGAGGGCGGCGGTGATGCCGTCGCCTACAGCGCTGCCAAGCTGGCGGTCGGAGAACTGGCGCACGTCCCCGCAGGCGAAGACGCCGGGGATGGCCGTCTCCATGCGGATGTTGGTGATCACGTGGCCTGCCTTGTCCAGGGGCACCGCGCTACTCTTGAGGGACTCCGTAGCGGGGTGAAAGCCGACGTAGATGAAGACCCCCTTGGTGGGGAACTCCCGCTGCTTGCCAGTCTTGACGTCCTCGACAAGCAACCGGTCCACCTCGCTGTTGCCGCGGACCTCCCGGACCACGTGGCTCCACAGGAAGTCCATCTTGGGGCTGGCCAGGGCCCGCTCTTGCAAGACCTTGCTGGCGCGCAGCTCGTCCCGGCGGTGGACCACTGTAACCTGCTGGGCAAGGCGGGTCAGGTACAGCCCTTCGTCAATGGCGGCGTCGCCGCCTCCAATCACCACCACCGGCATGTTGGCGAAGAAGTTGCCATCGCAGGTGGCGCAGTAGGAGACGCCGCGGCCCGCGTACTCCTCTTCGCCAGGCACCCCCAGCTTGTTGTGCTCGCCGCCCGTGGCGATGATGACGGCTCTGGCTGTGTAGGTCTTCTCGGCGCCTATCACTGCCTTCACCTTGCCCCCGACATCCAGCTTCTCCACCTGGTCATAGATGACCTGGCTGCCGAAGCGGGCCGCCTGCTCCTCCATGAGCTTGGCCAGGTCTGGCCCTTTGATGCCCTGGGGGAAGCCGGGGTAGTTCTCGATGACGTCGGTGGTCAGGATCTGTCCGCCGCAGGCCAGCTTCTCGATGACCACGGTCTTCAGTTGCGCCCGCACCGCATAGAGGGCCGCGCTCAGGCCCGCGGCCCCGCCGCCAATGATCACCACATCGTAATCGGGTTTCATCCTTGCCTCACCTCATAGCTTTGGTCCACCTGTGAGAAAGCGCCTCGCCGCTTTCGTGGGCCGTAATGGCCCCCCGCAACGCTTAAGTGGCCACCTGCTTTCGGCCCATATTATACTATGGCCGTTCTCCTGTGCGGAAAACGTCGCATCCCACAGGTGCTGTCCTATAGGATGCTGATGGAGGGGCCGGGGTGCAGCGGCCCGCCAAGGGGGTGCTCCTCATGCCTGCCGCAAGGCGAATGGCTTGGGGGCTACTCCCTCTGGGAGGGAGCGGTAGGAGGCATAGTGAGTTATGATTGGCCCAGCCGGGCATGGTGTTAGAACTCATCCCAAAATGCTTCTGGGGGCATGATGCCGCATCCTTCTGTGGAAGGATGCGGTGCCCGGGCAATTTCGGGATAGTTTGTAGCCCTGGAGAGGCCCAGCGGCTTCTAGTCGGACCAGGCATCTGTGTAAAGGAGGTAAGGCATGGCAACTCCACCCGCACCCCGTTCTGCTCATCCCTACCACATGTACGAGTGCATTCACGACCAGCCCAAAGCCGTCCGCGGCATCCTGGACTCCCAGGGCGAAGCTGCCAAGGCGTTGGCGGCCCGAGTCCTCGCTGCGCGACAGGTCCACATCGTTGGCATCGGCACCTCCTGGCACGCCTCCCTGGTGGGTGAGCACCTGTTGCGCCAGGTGGGTGGCAGGGATGACGCCCGCGCCTGGAACTCTTTTGAGTTCTGCGCCTACCCGCCTCGGCTCGGTGCCGGAGACGTGGTCATTGTGCTGAGCCACCGGGGCACCAAGCAGTACTCCCTCAAGGCCCTGGCCCTGGCGAAGCAGGCAGGGGCACTGACCGCCGTGGTGACGGGCCAGGACTCGGCCGCCAGGGTGGACCTGGCCGACGTGGTGCTCCGGACCAGCTACCAGGACCGCTCTTCAGCCTTCACGATCAGCAACACCGGAGCCATGACGTCCCTGGCGATGGTGGCTGTACACCTTGGCGGAGAGGCCCACGCGGGGTCTCTTCGAGCCTTGCCGGAACAGGTCACAGCCGCCTTAGCCCTGGAGCCACAGGTACGCCAGTGGGCGAAAAGCGTCAAGGGATCCGGATGGTTCTGCTTCGCCGGGTGGGGGCCTAACGCCGCCACCGCCTACGAGGTAGCGCTAAAAATCAACGAGGCAGCGTACCCTGTCACCACCGCCTTTGAGATGGAGGAGTTCCTCCACGGCCCCTTCGTCGCCACCACAGCAGGGTGCCTGGTCACCCTCATTGCGCCGCCGGGGCCGGGGTACGAGCGCGCCCTGGAGATAGGGCGGGCCGTCCGTGAGACGGGCGCCCACCTGGCTGCCTTGGTCCAGGAGGGCGACAAGGACATGGCGGCCGTTGCCCACGAAGTCCTGTCACTGCCACCTGTCCCGGAGTTCTTCACGCCCATCGTCTACTTGACGCCCCTCTATCTCTTCACCTACTGGCTGGCCCTGGAGCTGGGGCGCAACCCCGACGTGTTCCGCCTGAACGACCCTCTGCACCAGGCGGCGCGGCGGCACTACGCGCTATGAGCGGCGGCAGCAGGCTATCAGCCACCTCCGGACGTCATACGCGGCCCGTTGGCATCGTCCGCTCGCCCTGAGTCGAAGGGCGAGCGGACCCGGGATACCTCCGCTCATGGTTCGACAAGCTCACCACGAGCCGAAGAAGTGGCAGGGTATCAACAACGCCGTCTCATCCCTAGGCTCATCTTGGGGCTGCCCCTCTGCCAGGTCTCAGGGAGAAGCTAATGGTGGGGGTCCTTGGGGACAGGTCCCTGGAACGCCGCAGCTTCCACGATCTTGCTCCCGAAAAGGTTCATAGCCCTTCAGGTTGACGTGAAGCAAAAAGATTGAAAGAATAAGAATTGCGTATTTGATGTCGCCGGAGGCAAGTTACAAAGGGGGGTGCTATGCCACAGGAGCGTGCTGGTGCAGTGACCCTGGGGGGGAAGCCACTGACCCTGGTGGGCCCGGCGCTGAAGCCGGGGGACAAGGCCCCTGACTTCACCTGTCTGGACAGGCGGTACCAACCGGCCGGCCTGAAGTCCTTCCAGGGTAAATTCAAGGTCCTGGCCTCGGTCTTCTCCCTGGATACGTCGGTCTGTACTGAGGAGACCAAGAAGTTCAACGAGCTGGCAGCCACCCTGCCCGAAAACGCCGTCATCGCCGTGGTCAGCATGGACCAGCCGGTGACGCAGGGCCGCTGGTGTGGGGCGAACGGTGTGGACAAGGTGGTCACGCTCTCCGACTTCAAAGACAAGCAGTTCGGGGAGCAGTACGGCGTGCTGGTGAAGGAGCGAGGCCACCACTCCAGGGCGGTGTTCCTCATTGACCAGAGCGATGTGATTCGGTACGTCGAGTATGTACCAGAGGTAGGGAGCCAGCCCAATTTCGATGCCCTGAAAGCTGCCGTCAGCAAGCTCACTGGCAAGTAAGGACAGGGGGGAATGGAAAGCGGGGAGGCTAGAACCTCCCCGCTGTTATTTCCGGGCAGTTGTTACACGGCCTCGCCGCCGTTTTCGCCAAACTCGTGGTCGCTGAAGACTCCCAGGTCGCGGCCCTGGTGCACGTGAACGATGAACTCCTCCCGGTTTACCCCTACGGCGTCCACCAGCTCCTCATCAATGATCTCAATAAGCTCGTGGATGCTCTCCTGCGTCATGCTTTCGTCAACGCAGAGGGTGGCATGGACCACCGAGTGGGTGAAGTGCAGGTCCAGCCGCCCAACGGAGCGGTCATCTTCCATAATGGAGTAGCACTCAGAGTTAGCGGTGCGGCATTCCCGTTCAAAGTAGTAGGCCGTCACATCCGTCTCCTGCATGGCCAGGGCGAAGGGGACACGCCGCGCCCTGGCGCACTGCACTCACAAGTCTTATTGCCGTACGTGCCCGTTTCCCAGCACCACCCATTTGTACGAAGTAAGCTCCCGTAGGCCCATGGGTCCTCGGGCGTGCATCTTGCTGGTAGAGATGGCCACCTCCGCCCCCAAACCAAACTGGGCGCCATCGGTGAAGCGGGTGCTGGCGTTGACGAACACCGCTGCCGCGTCCACTTCGTCCAGGAAGCGCATGGCAGTCCCGTAGTCCTCCGTCAGGATGGCCTCGGAGTGCCCTGACCCGTAGCGCTCGATATGGGCGATGGCCTCCTCCAGCGAGTCTACCACCTTCACCGCCAGGACCAGGGCCAGGAACTCCTTGCCCCAGTCCTCCTGCGTGGCCGGGACGACCTTGGCCAGCGACTCTGGCCCCAGCAGGCTGAGGCTGCGGGAGTCGCACCGCAGCTCCACCCCGGCAGGGCCCAACTCCTGGGCCAGCAGGGGCAGGAAGCGAGGGGCCACCCCGGTGTGGACCAGCACGCAGTCCAGGGCGTTGCAGGTGCTGGGCCGCTGCACCTTGGCGTTGTAGACCACCGGCACGGCCTTGCCCAGGTCGGCGGCCCGGTCTACATACGTGTGGCACACGCCAACGCCACCGGTGACCGCCGGCATGGCGGCGTGCTCCGCTACGAAGCAGATGAGCTCCGCGCCGCCCCGGGGCACCAGCAGGTCAATGTACTCCTTCATCTGCAACATCTGGAGCACCAGGGCCCGGTCGGTGTTCTCCACGAACTGCACGGCGTCCTGCGTGACGCCGTTGGCGGCCAGCGCCTCCCGCGCCAGGGCTACTAGGGCCGTATTTGAAGTAATGGCCTCGCTGCCGCCCCGCAGGATGCAGGCGTTGCCTGACTTGAGGGACAGGCCCGCGAAGTCAATCGTCACATCAGGGCGGCTCTCGTAGATGGCGCCGATGACCCCCAGTGGCACCCGCCTTCGGCCTACGATGAGGCCGTTGGGCAGCGTCCGCACGTCGAAGTGCTCGCCTACCGGGTCCGGCAGCGCCGCCACCTGGCGCACGTTGGCAGCTACGCCCTTCAGGCGCTCGGGGGTCAGCAGCAGGCGGTCCAGCAGCGCCTCGGCGAGGCCGCCGGCGCGGCCCATCGCCACGTCCTGGGCGTTGGCGGCCAGCACCTGCGCCTGACGGGCCTCCAAGAGGTCAGCCAGGGTGTGCAGGACACGGTCTTTGGTGCCCGTGGGCAGCTTGGCGAGCTGGCGCGCGGCGGCGCGGGCGGCGCGCCCCTTGGCCAGCAAGTCATCGGAAATCGCAACGCTCTGCATGTTGGACCTCGTCTATCGCCGGGATTAACCTTTCGCGCCTGTGCCTGACTAGCTGGGCGGCTGAGCGTTGGGAAGCGTAACCAGTGGCGTCAGCCCTGTGACCTGCACAAGTATGTCTACGAGTCGAAACGTATCGACCACGATCTTCCGTGCCTCCGAGTAACGGGCACTTTCGGCCCCCCCTTTCCCCTTGGAACCTACCTGATACACTACGTGAAGCAGCCCGTCAGCTTCTTCCAGCAGTTTCTTATCGCTCTGTAGGGCATTCTCGGCCGCGTTATCCATATACGCACAAAGCTTGTTGACCTCTTTGTCACCAGTTTGGTCTGCTTGTATGGTTAGTTTGCGTTTGTGCAACTGGGAATTGTACGTAGGAACATTGCTCTTCCACAATAGCCGTCCAAGCTTCAAGACAACACTCCTACATCCCAACGCCGCCAGCGCCCAACTGGCTGGGTTGTCTGAGCCCAAGGCATCCAGGGCAGCCCTCAGCTCCGCGCCCACCTCGGTGTCGAGAACAGCCAAACTACTAAGCACAATGCGGTAGTCTGGTCCCAGCAGCGATAGGGCCTGCTTCTCAAGGGCCGCTTGCTGCGATACATTGAACACATACTGATAGACCCACGCTTTTGCTCGGTACAGTGCTGCCTGCGTTTGGTCATGAGAATGCTTTAGTATCAACCACCGATGGAACTGTCCCGCGCTGGCACCCGGCTGGAGCGCTGTGGGGGCATCGCCCTGTTCCAACACACTTACCGCGGCCGTAGCAACAAGCTCCCGTGGTAACACCTTGTTGCGCTGGTTAGAGCTAGCGGCCAACAATGCTTTCTCGGAGTCTACCACACTGAATATGCTCCAAAACCTGTCAAGGGCCTTCAAGTACGCGGGATCGCTGTAGGGCACTTGAATCCCCGGAACTTGGCCGACGCCATATATCATGAAATCAATTAGCGCCACTGTCTCTGTATCACCCCTCAGTGCAGCTAGACCGCGTGCAGTACTTAGCACCGAGCTGAGAGGCGCCCTCGCGTCGAAATTCCTGAGGATGTTCGCTGACAGCCCTGTTGCTCTATCTAGTTGTCCGATGAGAAGCGTCGCTTCATTCCGGTCTCGGGCCACCCATTCCCTCCATGTCGACCAACCGGTTTGCGCCGGTGGATCGACACCACATACGGACATACAGCGCTTGTCACAACTGTAGCAGTCGCCAGCTTGCCCCTACACCGGCACCAGGTTGCTGCGGTGCACCACCTCTTCTCCGTACTGGTACCCCAGGATGGTGGCGATCTCGCGGGAGCGCCGCCCCTGGATGCGTCGAAGCTCCTCAGCGCCATAGTTGACCTGGCCGGCGGCGATGCGCTGGCCGTCCGGCCCCAGGATGGGCACCACCTCGCCCCGCTGGAACTCGCCCTGCACCTCCCTGACCCCGGCCGGCAGCAGGCTGCGGTCGTGCTGGCGCAGGGCGCGGGCGGCGCCCGTATCCACCTGAATAGCCCCCTGCCTGGAGCAGACGCTCAGCAGCCAGCGCTGGCGGCTCTCTAGCCTGCTGGCTGTGGCAGCAAAGAAGGTGCCGATCTCCTCGCCCTGGGCCAGGCGCACCAGCACGTCGGGCACCTGGCCGTCGGCAATCACCACGGCCACGCCTGAGGCGGCGGCCAGGCGGGCCGCTTCTAGCTTGGTCACCATGCCGCCGCGGCTTCTACCGCTGTGAGACTTTCCGGCCAGCCCCATGATGGCCTCATCAATGCGCTCCACCCTGGGGACAAGCTTCGCTTCCCGGTCAGTGTGGGGGTCGGCTGTTGCGAGGCCGGCCACGTCGCTGAGCATCACCAGCAGGTCGGCGTCCACCACGTTGGCCACCAGGGCCGAGAGCGTATCGTTGTCACCGAAGCTCTCCCCTTCCAACTCCTCGGCGGCCACCACGTCATTCTCGTTGACCACCGGCACCACGCCTAGCCCCAGCAGGGCCAACAGGGTGTTCCGGGTGTTCAGGTAGCGCAGGCGGTCCGACACATCGTTGCGGGTCAGCAGGGCCTGGGCCACCGGAATGCCCTTCCAGGCGAAGAGCTGCTCATAAGCGTGCATCAGCTTGCTCTGGCCCACTGCCGCCAACACCTGGCGGAAGGGGATGTCCCGCCGGCGCTCCCGTGGGATGTGCAGCGTCTGGCCCCCGGCGGCCACGGCCCCCGAGGAGACCAGGATCACCTGGGCGCCGCCGTCGCGCAGCCGCGCGATCTGCCCCACCAACGAGGCCATCACCTCCAGGTCCAAGCGGTCGGTCCCGCCGGTCAGCAGGTTGGTGCCGGCCTTGACCACGATGCGGCTGTAGGGTAGTGGGCCGCTGCCGGCGCCAGGCTGGGCTTTTGCCTGGGGGAGCGCTCCGTTGTCCTCCAACTGCCCCGACTCCCTGTTGAGCTTCAAGAAAGCGGCGACTTCCTATTATAGCAATCTCCAAGCATTGGTGTTCTGACGCCGAGCGCGTTGCTCTGGGCCTTTTCATTGTGGGTCATTCGACCCCCATCCTAGCCTTGTATGGTTTACAAGCATCGGCGGAAGGGACTGTCCTCCCCCCCGTGCGGGGGAGAGTTAGAGAGGGGGTGAAAATGAAAAGCCCCAGAGTGCCAGGCCGCAACAGTGGCACCCACCGCCGGCCGGGTGTAGAATCCGCGCGACACTGGGACAGAAGGGAGCGGCCCATGAAGACCATTGACGCCATTGTAGAAGTGCTGAAGCGGGAGGGCGTGGAGTTCCTGAGCTGCTACCCCACCACCCCGCTGATTGACGCAGCAGCGGCGGCGGGGCTGCGCCCCATCGTCTGCCGCCAGGAGCGCGTGGGGGTGGGCATCGCCGACGGGTTCAGCCGCGTCTCCAACGGCAAGCGCGTGGGCGTCTTTGCCATGCAGTTCGGCCCCGGCGCGGAGAACGCCTTCCCCGGCGTGTCCACCGCCTACGCCGACTCGTCCCCGGTCCTGCTGCTGCCCCTGGGCTACGCCCGCAGCCAGGCGGGGGTAGCACCCCACTTCAGCGCGGTGCGCGGCTATGAGGCAGTCACCAAGTGGGTGGAGCAGGTCAACCAGGCAGGACGAATTGCCGAGATCATGCGCCGCGTCTTCTCGCGCCTGCGGATGGGGCGGCCCGGCCCCGTCATGCTGGAGGTGCCCGCCGACGTGGCGATGGAGGACGTCGGCGAGGCGATTGCGGCCTACCGCCCGGTCCGGCCAGCCCGCACTGCCGCCGATCCCAGGGATGTGGACGATGCGGCCCGTGTCTTGGTGGGTGCCAAGGCCCCGGTGGTCCACGCGGGCCATGGCGTGCTGTACGCTGAGGCCACCGCCGAGCTGGTGGAGCTGGCAGAGCTGCTCCAGGCGCCGGTGATGACCACCCTGCTGGGCAAGAGCGCCTTCCCGGAGGGCCACCCCTTGGCCCTGGGCACCGGCGGCGCCGTGGTGACGGGGCCGCTGGTCCACTTCCTGCGCAAGGCCGATGTGGTCTTCGGCATCGGGTGCAGCTTCACCCGCCACGCCATGTCCTTCAACATCCCACCCGGCAAGGTCATCATCCATGCCACGGGCGACGAGCGGGACATCAACAAGAACTATCCGGTGGACTACCCGGTCATCGGCGACGCCCGGCTGGTGCTGCGACAGCTCATCGAAGCCGTCAAAGACCGCCTGGGCAAGGCGGACCGCCGCGCCGATGGCGCCGTGGCCGCCGAGGTGCAGTCGGTCAGGGAGGCGTGGCTCAGTGAGTGGATGCCCAAGCTCACCTCTGACCAGGTGCCCATCAACCCCTACCGTGTCATCTGGGAGCTGATGCACACGGTGGACCCACGGGAGGCCATCATCACCCACGACTCCGGTAGCCCGCGGGACCAGATCATCCCCTTCTACCAGGCGCCTACACCCCGGAGCTACCTGAGCTGGGGCAGGTCGCACCAGTTGGGCACCGGGCTGGGCCTCATCATGGGCGCCAAGCTGGCGGCGCCCGACAAGTTCTGCATCAACTTGATGGGCGACGCCGCCTTCGGCATGGTAGGCTTGGACTTCGAGACTGCCGTACGGTCCAACATCCCCATCCTGACCATCGTCCTGAACAACTCCTCCATGGCCATCGAGACATCCGCCATGCGGGTGTCCCACGAGCGGTACCAGGCGCGGGACCTGGGGGGCAACTACGCGGACATCGGGCGAGCTTTGGGCGGCTACGCCGAGCGGGTGGAGAGCCCGGCGGAGATTGCGCCAGCCATCCGCCGCGCCCGCAAGGCCACCGAGGAGGGGCGCGCGGCCCTGCTGGAGTTCATCACCAGCCAGGAGACGGCCTATTCGCTAAGAAGGGCGCTGTAGGAAGGCCCGGGGCACTGCGACCGGCCGTGACTAATCGCCCCGCAGGGGTGCCAACTACCCTGGCAATTAGATACTTGACACACCCAGCCATTTGTGCTAGTATCCTATTGTACCAGATAGGAGAGGGCACACATGACTACGCAGCAAGTTTCCTTTCAAGAAGTCCTTCGCTGGACGGATGAACAGTGCCGGGAGTTCCTAGAGGCCATGCGTTGGCCTGACGGCCCCCGCTGCCCCAAGTGTGGGGCCACAGAGCCGTACCGTATGACTCGCAAGTCTCAGACCAAGAACACCGTCCAGAAGCTCTACAAGTGCCGGGCCTGCCACAAGCAGTTCACAGCGACCGTCGGGACCATCTTCGAGGACAGCCATATCCCCCTGAGCAGGTGGTTCGCTGCGATATATCTCATGTGTGCTTCAAAGAAGGGCATGAGCGCCCACCAGCTTCACCGGGAGCTAGACATTACCTACAAGTCCGCCTGGTTCATGTGCCACCGGATCAGGGAAGCCATGCGGGACAAGGGCGAGCTTCCGCTTCTGACAGGCACCATTGAAGCGGACGAAACCTACATTCATCCCCGGACCCGGAGAGGGCACAAGGTCTGGCACGAGCGGGTACAGGATGAAATCGAGATGGGGCTACGGCCAGCACCGGACAAGAAGGCCCCCTATCAGGACAACCCGACGGTGTTCGGGATACTGGAGCGCGGTGGTAAGGCGCGGACCGTAAAGGTTCCCGCTGCCACTGGCCCCGTCCTACGGCCCATCATGGGCAAGATGATTGACATGAAGAACGCCCGGCTGATGACTGATGGTCACCCGGCCTACCGGCAGATAAAGCACTACCTACCGCACGAGGTCATTGACCACGAAGTAGAGTACGTGCGCGGGGATGTGCACATTCAGGGCATCGAGAACTACTGGAGCTTGCTGAAGCGGGGCGTCTACGGGGTGTTCCACCATCTCAGCGAAGGCTATCTACCCAGCTACCTGAACGAGTTCGAGTTCCGCTTCAACCGTCGGAAGATTCAGGATGCTGAGCGGTTCGCTGCGCTGGTGAGGCAGACTCAGGGGCGGGTTCTGTGGTACTGCCAGACGGCTCAGCCTGAGAACCCTTACGCTTAGGAGCCTTCGCTAGCGCCACTATCGCCTCTTCAAAGGTGAGTGGCGCTAGCGAGACCCGCGTATTCTTATGTTGCCTCTTCTGGGCCGTCATGGTTTCATTGTACGCTGACTGGCCTCACCCAGTACATCCTCAACATTGAATCCCACAGCGATCGGAGGCCTTCCCTCCTTTGCGGCGGCCTGGTATTCATTGTCTTGGCAGACCACCACGACATCGCCTTTCACTTCAACCACGCGGCGGGCAATCTTCTCGCCACCGTAGGCCCGTAGCCACACCATATCGCCAGCTTCCATTGACCCACCTCCTGCCCCCACAGTAGCAGTTCCGACCGGCAATTTCAAAAATCATCTGCGACACAGCCAATACGGTGTTGACAACGACCCTAGTGATGTCGGATAATGTTGACGAGACATGAGGGCATCACTCAGGGCATTACTGCACGGAACAAACCGGAGGGGAGACATGGTAACGACAACGGACACAGAACGACATGGGCCACCTGCGGTGTACATCCCGTTTCCTACATTCCGCACCGCCGTGGAGACACTCGGCCAGGCACTCCCGGTCAAACTGGACCGCTCTGTGTTCCCATCACAGAGCGGAGCAGTACAGGGGCAGATTCTCAGCGCGTTCAGGTTCCTTGGACTCATTGATAAGGATGGCGCAGTTCAGTCGGTCTTGAAACGTTTAGTGGCTGCCCATGCCGAACGGAACGACGAGCAGTTCAAAATTATCCTTAAGGAAATTCTGGAGGTCAGCTATTCGGCACTTTTGGCGCTCGCCAAACAGAACGGGTCGTATGCACAACTTCAGGAAGCCATGCGCGGCTACAGTGTCAGCGGAACCACGCTGGATAGGGCTATCCGGTTCTACCTCGCTGCTGCGAAGTTCACTGGTCTAGACGTGTCGCCGCACTGGGGCAGCGGCAAGAAGCTGAACAAGACCGCACCACGCTCTCGGAGAAGGCGGGGCACCCCTGGAAGTGAGTTGCCGGACGATAGCAGCAGCAAGAACCTTGCCGGAAAAGGTGACACAAGTCACGGGCAAGGCTCACCCCCCAAGACCATCACGCTGCGGAGTGGCGGAACTGTCAGCCTCTCTCTATCGGTGAACCTCTGGGAGCTTGAAGGTGACGACCGAACATGGGTCTTTGACCTTGTTGATAAGCTGAACAAGTACGAGAGGCAAGAATCATCGCAGAAACTGTGAGCGGTGAGATCAGTGGGCCGTTAGCGGGTGTTGTGAGGCACCCGTGCGGAATAAAGCTAGGCGCTGGAGGGCCTCCAGGTTCTCAGGCCATCAACCCTCCAGCGCCGGAAAGGAGTGCCAGATGGCTAGGTTCTCAGTCACTATGGCGGCCTGGATGGTAGTCCAGGCGACCATAATATAGGAGCAGCCCCCGCAAGGGGGCACTTTTATCATACCACACCCTTGTGGTGTGTCAAGTATTCAATTTCCACTACCCTTGACGCCTGGCATATACCGTGGTATAGTCATGGGTATAGTCATGGTGCATAGCGTTTTTGATTTGGTCGCCCTCGGGCGGCCCTTTTTATTCTTTAGGAACATCACAGTAGTTCCCTGAGTGTTGTCCTGAAGTCAGCGACGGCCAAGTTAGTTGACTTGACGTTGACTTGCTGCGCTATTTCTGCATACTTGGCTGCATCCCTAATGCCAGCCCATTGTTGGAACGCCTCTTTAAGGCCGCCTCGAACGAAGCAGCTTGGGTCAGGGGATGGGCCCTTCGAGCAACGTCGGCTCCCCGTAGCCTTTTCGACGGCGGCCTTGTCCAACAACAGGGCCTCGAACTCTGGCCGAACGATGACAAGAACCACTTTCCCGTAGAGGGCAACTCGGCTTCTAACTTTTCCTACGACCCTCTGCACCTTGCAACCGTGATCCGAGTCGCACACTATCAGAGCGCCTTCCGCACGCCTGGCTGGAGATGGTGCGAGGAAAGCAGCGATGAGAAGGCGCTCCAGCAAGTTCAGGTTTGTGAGCACCTCCATGGTGCTGGGCGGCGTTGCTATCGTGTCGCGGCGCAGACGAGGTAGACCAAGACACACGATGGCAGTGCTGTGAATTTCGGCCATTACCCTCCGAACCAGGATCTCCAGAGCACCAAGTTCATGCTCCGCAACTTCGACCAAAGGGTGGCGTCTACTCCAGTCAGCCCCCATCTCGTCAGGGCCCTCGCCGAGAACAACAAGGTTCATTGTGTTGCGCACCCTCTGCTACTCTTGCGGGATACCCCCAATGGCTCCAGACCACCATAGGTCCCCAACGTTACCTTTGAACGCCTTCAGGAGTAGCCGGAGTTGGCGCGAGTCCGCAAGCTTGTGAACTTTGGTGCCTTCTTCGGAGCTGTGCTCCACAATACGAACAGCGTCCAGTGCTTCGTGGGTATCCTCGATCGCTGCCAGCAGATCGGGGGAGTGGGTAGCTACCAGGACCTGCTGAAAGGCATTTGAACCTTCCTGTTTCGCAAAGCGACGTAGCAACTCGTACCGTTTGGCTAGCAGGTGCGGGTGTGTCCCATTTTCCGGCTCTTCTAAGCAGATTGTCAGCCCCGGCTCTGCGGTATGGAGACGCCACAACAGGAACAGTGTGTGCAATACGCCATCGGACTCCAGCATGGCCGGCACAAGCTTTGCACTCCGGGTTGTGATGAACGCCAGCCGAACCCCGCTCCCCACTGGCTCAAAGTTGACGGTCTTGATGTGCGGGTGCCACTCAAGAAAATCTTTCTCAATACGGCCAAACAGGTCTCTATCCGCGCCCTGGAGTCGCTGAAGAACGTAAACAAGGCCCCAGCCGTCCTCCCGTACATAGATTTCCCCTTCTTGCGGCGCGAAGCGAGCCCCTGGTACCCGGGCTGACTCGCCTACAGGTGGCAAAACTGCTTCGGCGACCCTGGCGGCCGCTACCCGGTACCGCCAGACCTGACCAATTCGCTGGCTAGGTTCCAGGATGGGCGCTATCACCTGCGCCGCCGCACGATCCCGCCGGTACCGGTACACAAGAGTAGACAAAGTCCCGAGATAGGGCGGTTCCCACCTGATGACCCCACGGAACTCTGTTGGATGTTCGAAGGGTGTCTTCCCAGAATCGAATTCAAAATTGCTCAGGTGAAACGTTTCTCTTGTCACACTCCACCCCTGCGCCACTTTGCGAATCTCCAGCGCATACGCGGGTGGACCTTCGGGCGTATCATGAAACCAGACTTCAACAGTCAGCGGCAACGTGTCATCCCCGCGCCACACAACCCGGTCGAGGTCTATCCCGGGCGCCACCGCAAAGTCGCCATATTGGCCTCGAAGCGGTCTGCGAAGTAGCTGTGCGAGCAGCATAAACGTGCGAAAGACTGCGGTCTTTCCGGAGGCGTTGGGGCCGATGAAGATATTAAATCGGCTGAAGTCAATCGTAGCATCCTTTAGCGACAACACGTTTTGAACATGCAAGCGACGTATCATGCACGGCCCCCATTCTGCTTGCGATCGTCGTGCTCAAGCATACCGCGTTGCCGGGCTACTTCATAGCACCAGAGGAGTTAGATGCCGCGTGGTTCGCCTGGGCTGCCTTGAAGAGCCATTCCCGCCGCGCTCAGGGCCAGGGCCACCATGCTGACGGCCAGCAGGGCGGCCTGAAGGTCCGCAAAGGCCCCCCGGAGCAGGCTGACGGCCACGGGGCCCAGGGCGAAGCCGCCCGCCAGCACGGTCATGGTCACGGCCTGGGCCACGGCCGCCTCGCGGGGCGTGGTGCCCGGAAGCTGAAACGGGACCGTCACCAGCAGCGGGAAGAAGCCCCAGGCCACGCCGTTGGCAAAGGCCAGCAGCACCAGCAGCGGGACCGACCCGGCCAGGGCCATCCCCACGTAGCTGGCGACCATCAAGGCACCCAGGGCCACCAGCATGGCCTTCGTCCTGCGGGGGGTGGTGGCCAGGTACCCGGCCGCCAGGCCCGCTGCGCCGGACACCAGGGTCGCCACGGCCAGCACAGTCCCGGAGGCCTGGAGGCTGGCGCGGCCCGACTCCAGCATCAGCGTGGGGAAGAAGGCCAAGAAGGCCGACCTGACGAAGCCGGCGCCGAACAGCCCCAGGCTAGCCACCCAGAGGTCCCGGTGCCTGACCACGTTCCGAAGTAGCCGCGGCTCCACAGCCGCTTCCTGCACCTGCTCCTGAGTAGGCGGGCGCTCGCGGCCCACAGCCAACCACAGGAGGGTGAGGCCAGCCAGGAAGAGTCCGAACGTGTAGAAGACCTTCCGCCAGTCGTTACCCATGCTTGCCAGAAGGAACGGGGTCACCAGCATGCCGCCACCAACGATGAGGCTGTAGAGGGCGCTGCCGATGCCGTTGACCAGCGTGACCTCCTGGCTGCTGAACCACTGCCTCGCCAGCAGGGCGCGGGCCGTCTCCCGGGCCGTGATGCCGATGCCAAACCCCATCCGGCCAAGAAGCAGCACCCCCAGGTTCGAGGCCCAGCCCTGGAGGAACAGGAAGAGCACGCCCAGCCCCAGGGTCACAGCCGTCAGCGCCTTGGGCCCGTAGCGTGAGACCCAGGTGCTCAGGGGGATGGCGAGCAGAAGGCTGGTCCAGAAGGGCGCGGAGGCCAGCAGCCCCTGCTGCCCCGGCGACAGCGAGAGGTCGGCGCTGATGGCGGGCAGCAGCAGCCCCAGCGTCTCCGACATCATGTAGCTGGACGTCATGCACAGGGTCCAGAGGGTGATGACAGCCCAGCGGTAGCGGCCTGCCGCCCTCTGAAGTTCTTCCTGGCCTATCATGCATCTGCACCTTTGGAAACCGTGCACGGGCACCGTGTCTAGCACCCGGCGGCCACCAGTGAGCACTGCCATCCTCCATGATAGTAGGCATGCCGACCGTCGTGCAGGAGCAGCGCTGAACTGGCAGAAAGCCTGTGGACACCATTGTCGCAGGCGCCCTGCCAAAGAGTGACGCCCATCATGGCCTATGGAAGGAAAGGCAAAGCCCGGGGGGTAGGGCCTTTTCATTGTCGCTCGTTCGCCCCCATCCTAGTCTTCCCCCGGAAACGGGGGAAGGGACCCTCCTCGCCCCCGCGTGGGGGAGAGTCAGAGAGGGGGCAAGAAGGAAAAAACCCTGCCTGGGAGGGTAGCCAATACTGGAGAAGGTCCCGGTCCCTATCGCGAGTGCCGTACACAGGCAAACCCGGGAGAACAGGGCGGGAATGTGGTCTTCATGCGGCGAATGCTGAAACGCAACGCCCCGGCACCGAAAGTCCCTACGGACTTTGGCACCGGGGCGCTGCCTCCCCCACTCCTGACTAGCGTTTCCTAGTCTAGGGCACCGGTCTCGCCAGTTGTCAGAGCCTTGTCTACCTTCCCTCAAGGCCCCCGGACACCGTCTGCGGTCCCGGCCTGGCCTCGATTGCTGAAGGGATTACACTCAGTATGGCTGGAGTGCTAGGCGGAAAACAGGGAATCGGTTCTAGAACAGAGTTCGGGTGAGTTCGCACCAAGAAGCGGGCAAGGCGAGTCTAACGACGCAAGGGAGACCTGGTCCAGCCGAGGCCCAGCATAGCTACAGCCGGACACTGGCAGCCAGAGTGCACCTTGGCCTGCCCACCCAGGTGTGGTATTGTGCACTCGTCCCAGCACCGGAGCAAGGAGGGGAGCCATGAAAGCCGCTGTCCTCTACGAGGTAAACCGGCCGCTGGCGGTGGAAGAGATTGAGCTGGACCCACCCAAAGCCGGCGAGGTGCGCGTGCGCATCGCCGCCGCCGGCATCTGCCGCAGCGACCTGCATTTCATGAAGGGCGAAGCGAAGCTCAAGCTGCCATCCGTCCTGGGCCACGAAGGCTCCGCTATTGTGGAGGAGGCGGGGCCGGGCGTCTCCTCGGTGAAACCAGGCGACCACGGCATCCTCTGCTTCGTGCCCAACTGCGGCCGCTGCCGCTTCTGTCTTACCGGGCGTAGCAACCTCTGCGACGCGCATGCCCGCACCGGCGCCAACCTCTTCGACGGCACTACCCGCCTCCACAAGGGCGCGCAGCGAATCAGCCACATGGGCAAGGTGGCCTGCTTTGCCCAGCAGGCGGTAGTCCCAGAGACCGGCTGCATCCCCATCCCTGCGGACGTCCCAATGCCACAGGCTGCCCTTATCGGCTGCTGCGTGACCACCGGGGTAGGAGCGGCGATGTTCAGCGCCGACCTGCGGCCGGGCAGCACTGCCGCCGTGGTGGGCTGCGGCGGCGTTGGCCTCAACATCATCCAGGGGGCAAAGCTGCTGGGCGCCAGCAAGATCATCGCCGTGGACATCAACGAGGCGAGACTGGAGTTCGCCCGCAAGTTCGGCGCCACGGACTTCGTGAACCCCAAGGACCAGGACCCCGTGGCCCGCATCCGGGAGCTGACTGACGGCCAGGGCGCCGACTACACATTCGAGGCCTTCGGCTCGGCGGAGACGGCGGAGCTGGCGTACACGGCGGCGCGCAAGGGCGGCACCGTGGTGATAGCCGGCATCGCCCCCGTGGGCGACCGTGCGGCGGTAGACCTGGTGAACCTGGTCCGCGACGAAAAGACCCTGAAGGGCACCTACTACGGCTCGGCCCGCCCCACGGTGGACATGCACACCATGCTGGACCTCTACCTGAGGGGAAAGCTGGACTTGGACGACCTGGTGGGCCGCCAGTACCGCCTGGAAGACATCAACGAGGCGTTCGCCGACCTGGAGCGGGGTTACCCAGGCAGGGGGCTAATCACTGCTTTCTAGCGAGGCCTCTTCCCGCAGGGCCCGCCGCAACACCTTGCCGGCGCCACTGACCGGCAGCGCCTCGCGGAACTCGATGATGCGGGGGACCTTGTAGGCCGCCAGCTCAGCCCGACAGAAGGCCTCCAGCTCTCGCTTCAGGCCGTCGTGGGGCAGGTGCCGCATGTCCCCCTTGAGCACCAACACTGCCTTCACCGTCTCCCCCCGGTAGGCGTCCGGCACGCCGATGACCGCGGCCATCTGCACGGCCGGGTGGCGGTACAGCACCTCCTCCACCTCACGGGGCCACACCTTGAAGCCGGCGGCGTTGATGACATCCTTCTTGCGGTCCACAATGTAGAAGTACCCCTCGTGGTCCATGGAGGCCAGGTCGCCGGTGTAGAGCCAGCCGTCGCGCAGGGTCTTGGCCGTCTCTTCCGGCCTCCTCCAATAGCCGCGCATCACCTGGACACCCCGGAGGACCAACTCGCCCACCTCGCCTGGAGGCAACTCCCGCGCCCCACCGTCAGGGTCCACGATCCGTGCCTCCGTATCCGGCAGGGGGACGCCGATGGAGCCCGCCTTGGCCCGCTGGAGGGGGTTGGCATGAGTGACAGAGGAGGTCTCGGTCAGGCCGTAAGCCTCGATGAGCACCTCGTGGCCCACCAACTCGTCGAAGCGACGCTTGACGGAGACAGGCAGCGGCGCAGCCCCGGTCCGAGAAGGCCCCAGCGAGGAGAGGTCATAGGAGGCAGCGCCCTCCTGGGCCAGGATGCCCAGGTACATGGTGGGGACCCCCGGGAAGCGGGTGGCACGATGCTGCTGGATAGCGGCGAGCACTGTCCGCGGGTGAAAGCGACGGAACAGCACCAGGGTGGCGGCGGCAGCGACCGGCACGTTCATGGCCCCCATGATGCCGCCGATGTGGGAGAGGGGCAGGGCCGCAATAAAGACCTCCTGCGCCTCTCGGCACCCGTACCAGGTGCGGAACTGGACGGTGTTAGCCACCAGGTTGGCGTGGGTGAGCATGGCCCCCTTGGATGGTCCGGTGGTCCCGCCGGTGTACATCAGCGAGGCCAGGTCCTCCCCGGGGCGGATGGCCGGACGCTGCCGGAGCGGACTGTGCTGGGCCAGCAGCTCGTCCCAGGAGAGAACGCCCGGCCGCGCGGGGCCGCCCACGAGGATGGTCTGGAGGCCGGGAACGCCGTCCACTGCCACCTGGGCCACGGGCCACAGCTCCTCAGCGGTGACCAGTACCCTCGCCCCGGCGTCGGCAAGCTGGCCGGCCAGTTCCCGCTCCCGGTACATGGGGTTGCACGGCACCACGACAGCGCCGGCCTTCAGCACCCCGTAGTAGGTGACCACAAGCTCCGGACTGTTGGGCAGGAAATAGGCCACCCGCTCCCCCGGCTGCACCCCCATCGCCAGCAGGGCCGCAGCCAGGCGGTCCGAGGCCTCGTCCAAAGCTCGGTAGGAGAGGAACTGGGGGTTTCCCAGGGCCTCGTCGCGGTAGTAGATGATGGCGGGCCTGTCAGGGCAGCGGGCTGCCGCCCCCTGGAGGAAGGCGTAGAGCGGCCCCGCTGGGTAGGCCAGGCTGCGCGGAATCCCCTGCGGGTAGAAACTGAGCCAGGGTTGGGCCACATCCGCCTCCACACGACATGACTGCTCCCCACACACCCCAGGCATTACCCAGACAACCAGCGCTCTAGCACTAGGAGCCTAACCGTCTCTTTTTCCACACCCCCCGATATGTCGGCGGGGCATCATGCCGCCCCCTTATGGTCTTTGACAACTTAATCGGGTAATGGGCAAGCTTGACGTGGATGAGGAGACATGCCGCATCCTTCCGCGGAAGGATGCGGCAGTGAGCCCCCCAATACCACCCCCTGAAGGGCGTGGCATACCCCACCCTCTCATGGAGCAGCCGTTACCCAAACAAGTTGTTGAACTGCATTAGGGGGCGGTGTCCGAGCGAGCTTCCGGACAGCTCCTAGGGTTCGCCAAACCCCTGCTCCAGCTTTGCCATCAGGTCGTCCAGCCCGCCGACGTAGCGCTCCAGCACCTGGATGCCCTCCTCGTCCAGGTGGGCGTAGCGCCGCTGGAGGGAGACGTAGTCCTTCACCGTTGCCTTCCGAGGCACGTTCTGCCGCCCGAAGACTCGGTCCTTCCACTCGTAGAGGGGCCACATGCCACACTCCACCGCCAGGCGTGCCACCAGGGTGCCCTTGTCATCGTCGTAGCCCCAGGAAGGGTTGCAAGGCGTCAGCACCTGGATAAAGGCCGGCATCCGGGTGAAGGCGTTCTTCAGCTTCCGCTCCAGGTCCTGCGGGTGGGACACCGAGGCGGTGGCCACGTAGGCAGCGCCGCTGAACATCAGCATCAGCGGGAAGAGCTTCCGCGGACGGGGCTCCCCAGCGGAGCGTACGCTGGTCCTGGCCAGGATGTCGGTGGCGCCAGTGGTGTGGCTGCCGCTGGCAGCGTGGGCCTGGTTATCGCACACTACGTGAACGTACTGGTACCCCAACTGGAACGCCGTTGCCATGTCGGCCAGCCCCATGTCTATCTGGCCGTCGCCATCTATGACCACCACCGGGCGGTCAATGCCCCGGATGGCCATAGCCGTCTTCATGGCAGCGATGCCGCTGTCGTGGGTCCCCAGGCCGCTGCGCTGGAGGAAGTCCCGCCCGATGCCACAGCCCTGGCCGAAGATGATAGGTCGCTGGTTCTTCAGCGTCTCGAAGGTGACCTGCATCACCAGCCGCGCCGCCAGGTTCGAGGGGCAGCCGGGGCACTGGTTGGCAGTTATGTTGAGGTGGACCTTCTGCTCTGGGCTCTCCAGCAGCATCTTCACGTTGGTTGCCCTCCCATCAGGACGCGGCCAGCGCCTGTTGCAGCATCGCCTCATCCTCAATGACGTCGAAGTGCCAGGCCAGGGGCTTCTCCGCACGGCCCTGCCTCACGGCACGGTAGGCCTCCTCCACCAGGTACATGATGTTGTAGCTGGTCACGTCGCGCCCACCCAGGCCCACGATTCGCCCCAGAACCAGGGGGGCCTGCGGCTGCCCGAAGAGGGCGCTCCGCAGGTCGTGGTACACCGCCGCCACGGTGTTGCGGTCCAGCACTACAGTCGCCTTCACGTGTTTCAGGGCCTGTGCCAGGTCTTCGCTGGGGAACGGGCGGAAGGCACGTACCTTCACCAGCCCCACCTTCTTCCCCTGCTCCCGGAGCTGGTGGACGGTGAAGCGGGCCGTGGCCGCCAGGGAGCCCATGGCGACGACAGCCACCTCGGCGTCTTCTAGATTGTAGGTCTCGATGAGACCACCGTAGCCGCGCCCAAAGAGGCCCTGGTACTCCTGGTGGGCCTTCTTGATGACCTCCTTGGCGCTGTGGTTCAGGGCGTGGTCCATCTGGTAGCGCCGCTCCATGTACTCCCGGTCCACGTCCACATACCCGTAGCCGCTCATGCGGGGGCCACCATAGTAGGCCGAAAAGTCCATGTTCTTGATGAAGTCAATCTCCGGCGGCAACTGGAAAGGCGGCAGGAAGCGGTCCACGGCCTCCTGGGAGGGCAGGACCACCGGGTAGCTGTTGTGGGACACCTCCCACCCGTCATAGGTGACAAAGACCGGCAGCAGCACCGAGGGGTCCTCCGCAACCCGGTAGGCCTGGAGCACCGTGTCGAAGACCTCCTGCGAGTTCTCGCAGTGGAAGTGCAGCCAGTGGATGTCCCGGAACATGATGGTGTCCTGGTCATCGGTGCGCACCACTGCGGGCGGCTCCAGAGCACGGTGGGCCACGACGATGACGATGGGGATACGGGCGTAGGAGCCGAAGATAAGCTGCTGGGCCGCGTAGAGCAGCCCCTCGGAGTTGGTGGCGAAGGAGGTCCGCACCCCTGACTGGGCCCCCACAAGCTGGGCGTTCATCACGCTTCGCTCGTTCTGGAGCTCTATGAGCTTGGCGTTGAGCTCGCCCCGCCCGATCATCCGGGCTACCTCTTCACCCACCTCATCGGAAGGCCCAATGGGGAAGAAGCAGAGCATCTGAATCTTGGCCATCTTGATGGCCTGGGCCGCGGCCTTGTTGCCCGTCAAAGCGATACGTTTGGTCGCACCGGCAGAGGACACAGTCAATCTCCTTGGCTAGGCCCGCTCCGAGGCCACGGGGGCCTGGGCGAGGTGCGGCGTCACGGTGATGCCTTTGTAGTCGGGGCGCTCCCGACGCACCTGGTCCTCGTCCACCATCGTCAGCGCTGAGCCAACGCAGACCTGGACGCAGATGCCGCAGCCCCGGCAGTGCTCCACATCAATGCGGTAGCCCTGGTGGGGCAGGCCGGCCCGCACAATGAACCCGGTGCCGTCGGGGCACATGACCTCGCTGATGCAGGAGCCGGGGCAGATGCACTTGGTGTCATTGCACACTGGCACCTTGTCGCGCCAGATAAAGGGGCTGCCGCGAGTGAAGCCCGGCAGTCGCTCGTATCGGTCGAAGCGGTAGTACTCTTCCAGCTCCTCGACCCGTTTGTGGCGAAAGCCCGCTGGCGTCCTGCCAGGGGCCGCCTTGGCACCGTAGAGGACCCGCACCGTCTGGTAAGCCTCCAGAGCGGCCTGGGCATTGAGCCGGCCGATGCTGCCCGGGAAGGCCTCCATGACCTGCGCTTGCAGAGGTCCCAACTCCACGCCATCGGAGAGGCGTGCGTAGGCGCCCAGGAGGGTCAGCCCCACCGGCGGCGGCGTCCGCTTCAGCAAGCGCTCAGCGATGCCAGTGGCGTCCACCGTGGCAACCACACCCTCAAAGGCGAAGGGCAACTCCACCTCCTCCGGCGCCTTGGGGCTGTTGACGATGAGGACGCCCTTCTTCATCCGCCCAATGGCATCGGCCACCAGCTCGTGGGTGTTGTGCTTGGCCGTCTGGAGCAGCTCCTCCTGGAAGATGATAACCTCTGTAGGCTTGTAGTTGGCGGAGCTGGCCAGGACCTCCGAGTCGGAGATCTTGATGTAGTTGATGACCGGGGCGCTGCGCGCCCTGGTGCCGGGGTAGACGTTCACCGAGACGAACCAGCCATGCTCGGCATACACCTTGGCGAGCACTTCGCCTGCCTGCACCGAGCCCTGACCGGACATGCACACCAGGTTCAGCTCTTTGATGGTCACGGTACTCCTTGCATCGCCACCAGCGGTGTTCGGTCCCCGGAGCGACGGCCTGCTCGCTTCGTCGTTGGGGGTTGTGAACGGACAGTAAAGATTATTGGGCCAGTCCACGTTGCTGTCAACCGCAGGGCTGCGCCCCAGCCTTGGTCGCTCACGCAGTGTCAAGGGGATATCCATCTGCTAGTCAAGCATCTGGTAAAATAGTAGTATCTAGGAACTCAGCAGGGAGGGCCTGATGGCTACGAGAGTCAACATAGACGAGCAGAAGGCCAAGACGACGCGGTTGGAAGAGAAATACGCCGAGTTGGTCAAGATGGTGCAAGTCCCCGTGCCCGCGCAACCCTATCGCGATAACCTTGAGCAACCCTCTCCCCTCAAGATCGTACAGAGCGTCACGACCTATGGGGCATACGAAGAGCCGATCTAGGAGCTGCCACGCCGAACTGGAGTGACGTTCTTACAGAGATCAACGCCGTCAGAGACGAGCATGCTGGTCAGGCCCGAGGCGCCGTTGACGTCGTTCGCCGTCGCTATTTGAAACAGCTATTCGAGTACACAGGCAGGAATGTCATCGCCTATTATTCTGGCTTCTTGTCCAAGCCCGGAATTCTCCAAGAGGATATCAACGACGAGGACAAGAACGGTTTCATGATGGCCGTTCACAGGTTGGAGCGTAAGAAGGGCCTAGACCTCATCCTTCATACCCCTGGCGGGAACATCGCAGCCACCCAATCCATCGCTGATTACTTGCACAAGATGTTCGGCAACGACATTCGTGCCATTGTGCCCCAAATCGCTATGTCTGCTGGAGCCATGCTCGCCTGTTCGTGTCGTAGTATCGTCATGGCGACGCACTCCAACCTCGGCCCAATCGACCCACAGCTCAGCGGTGTCCCAGCCTACGGTGTGATCAAGGAGTTTGAGCGTGCCTGTAAAGAAGTGAAGCGTGACCCCAGCAAAGCTCCTCTATGGCACGCGATAATCAGCCAGTACCGCCCAACGTTCCTCAGTCAGTGCCAGAATGCAATCGACTGGTCGAACGCCTTCGTCCAAGAGCAGTTGGAATCGGTTATGTTCGGCGGGCAGAAGGACGCGAAGACTAAGGCGGCGGCTATAGTAGCTAAACTCACTGACTACAGCGGGAACAAGACCCACTCTCGCCACATCCACTACGATGAATGCCATGATATGGGGTTGGTCGTTGAGCGGCTTGAGGACTGCCCGCAGCTACAAGACCTCGTATTGACCGTCCACCACAGTTACATGCACAGCCTCATGAACACGCCATCCTACAAGATGATTGAGAACCACTTGGGCACGGCGCTAGTGAAGCAGCAAGTTGTTCAACCCGTAATCCAGCAAGTTCAGCAAGGGTAGTCCACTGGGTATCCGGCCGAGCCGATCACTGCGCAGCCGCCGCTTTCTTCCCAATCGCCCACCGTTGTTCCGGCGTCAACTTCTTCGCTCGCCCTTCGACAAGCTCAGGGTGAGCGGACCCTAGACGCATCCGCTCATGGTTCGACGAACTCAGAGGCTGTGAAGAAATCGGTACCCCCAGCTTTGACTGGCTGCATGTCACAACTTTGCACTCGGCATTTCTTCACAAGCTCTCACCATGAGCGGATGTGATGGCAGGAAGTGAACAAAGCCAGCGGCTACGCCGCTTCGCGCCGCTGGACCTCAGCCTCGCAGAGCAGCTTCAGGTTCTCCAGGCTCCGCTCATGGTTCTTCTCGTTCATCCGCTCCACCAGCAGCCTGTTGAGGGCCCTCCCCAGGATGCCGCCCTTCATCGTGTAGTCAATGCTCCATGTCACCCTGGTACCACTGGCGAAAGGCTCGCAGGTGAGAGTCGTGGTGCCGGGCATGGCGCCTTCCATCCTCAACACGACGCGCTTGTCCTTCTCCCACTCCTGGACCGTCAGCTTCCCTGGAAAGCGCAAGCCCATGACACTATAGGTGAACCGGAAGGAATCGCCCACGCGCTCGGGTGTCCGCATGGCGTCCTCTACCCCGACGAGGCCTACCGCGTACTCTGGAGTGCGCATGGGGTCGTCAAGGATGGCAAAGACCCGCTCCACCGGGGCGTCCACGAAGGTGGTCCTTTCGATGAGCGGCATAACACCCTCCCCCTCCCAGATGATAATCCCCCATAACGTTTTCTATCATATGATAGCTCACATGTCAACGCTAGCTTCCTAAGGAACTTGCCGACCAGCGCAATCCTGCTGCACGGTGCCATAAACATGCGGGTCCCGTCTCCAGGGCGTCCCTGTTCGAGCAGGCCCCTGCCAGGCCCCGTCACCGGCCGCTAGCGGGAGCGTATGCTGTTTTCGTGTTTGGGCAGAACGGTGGCTGCTCAGGTTGACCCTCCGTTGCCATGCAACCTATAATGGTGCGCACGCAGGCAAGAAGCCCCAAGAATAGCGATTCGATCTGTAGGTCGGGTTTCCCAACCCGACCAGCGTGGCCGGGCAGGTTTGTCCCGACGTGTCCCGATGAGTCGGGACGTGTCGGGATGCCCTACGGAGGTCAATCGCTATTT
>JACQUK010000016.1 GCA_016210325.1 Chloroflexota bacterium | reverse complement strand
GAGTTCGACCCCGCTGTGGCGGATTGCGGGTGCAGGGCACCGCCAACTCCCCATCTAGCACGGCCACGCTCAGCGTACCCTAGCCCTAGCCCTCTGTCAACGAGTTATGCTCGGCCCGAAAACAGCGATTGACCCCCGTAGGGCATCCCGACACGTCGGGACGAACCTGCCCGCGGCGGACGGTCGGGGTGGGAAACCCGACCTACCTATGAATCGCTGATTTTGGGCTCGGTCTCGTGTCCTTGCTGAAGCTGTTGCCGCAGACAGTCCAGGAAGCGGCGATCCTCCAGCGAAAGCTGGGACCGGGCCAGCAGGTCGGGCCGACGCTGCCAGGTCCGCAGCAGGCCCTGCTGCCGGCGCCAGCGGGCCACTTTGGCATGGTCTCCTGACAGGAGCACATCGGGCACCTTCCACCCGCGGAACTCGGCAGGGCGAGTGTACTGGGGGGCCTCCAGCAGCCCGCCCACAAAGCTCTCTTCGTGCGGGGACTCTGGCGCGTGCAGGGCGCCCGGCAGGAGCCGGACCACCGCATCGGCTACCACCATCGCCGCTAGCTCGCCCCCGGTCAGGATGTAGTCTCCAATGCTGAGCTCCAAGGTGGCCAGGTGCTGGGCCACGCGCTCGTCTACACCTTCGTAGTGGCCGCAGAGCAGGACCAGGTCCTGACAGCGGGCTAGGGCTACGGCAACCGACTGGTTGAACAGCTTTCCCTGGGGGGTCAACAGGATGACTGGCGCGTCCCTCACCCCCTGATCGCCTCGCTGCGCACGTATCTCCTCCCGGACCCTCTCCACGGCAGCGAAGGCAGGCTCAGGCTTCAGGACCATGCCCGGGCCACCACCAAAGGGAGTGTCGTCACAGGTCCGGTGCTTGTCGGTGGCAAAGTCGCGGAGGTCCACCAGGTGGAACTGCACCAGCCCCTGCTCGGTGGCCCGCTTCAAGATGCTCTCGGTCAGCGGGCCCTGGAACATGGCGGGGAAAAGGGTCACAATGTAGACGTTCATGCCAGCGAAGGCGGAGGGACGGGGTGCTCCCTGGTAGTGTCCTTCAGGATGTCCAGGGCGTGGGGCAGCAAAGGCAGCACCACCCCCAGGCACTCCCGCACAGCCCGTGGGCTTCCGGGCAGGTTGATGACAAGGCACTGGCCACGGGTGCCAGCCACCGCCCGGCTCAGCCAGGCCATTGGCGTCTGTCGGGCCGTCTCCTGGCGCATGGCCTCGGGGATGCCTGGCACCAGCCGCTCCACCGCTTTGAGAGTGGCCTCGGGCGTAACATCGCGGGGTCCCAATCCGGTGCCACCGGTGGTCAACACCAGGTCCACCTCGGCCGACCACGCCTCCAGGTGGCGGACGATGGCATCTGGGTCATCTGGCACGACGGCGTAGCGGCGCACCTGGTACCCGGCGGCACCCATGACCTCCCGGATGGCCTGGCCGCTGGTGTCCTGCCGCTGGCCTCGGGCACTGGCGTCGCTGATGGTCAGGACCCCAAGGGTGTACACCAACCGCCTCCTGCGCCCATCATAGCACAGGTAGGAGGCCCGCCAAAAGCACGGGAGTATGGCCGCTGGAGGGCCGCATTAAGATACTAGAATTTTCGCTAAAACATGGCCTAAAAATATCTGGACAACTGGTTAGAGTTCCTGCTAAGCTTCGTCACAACTTGCCTGGGAGCTCCCGCACCACCAGTGAGGGAGGGAAGTGGCCGCTGGGGACGGCGCCACCCGCCAAAGAAGCGGAGGTGGCCTACCACACCCCGGTTATGCTAGAGGCGGTGCTGGAGGCGCTGAGGCCTCGCTCTGGGGGTTGGTATGTTGATTGTACCCTGGGCGAGGGGCACCATGCCAAGGCCATCCTTGAGGCCAGTGCTCCCGACGGTAGGTTGCTGGGGCTTGACGCTGACCCGGAGGCGGTAAGAGCGGCCCAGTTCCTGCTCCGTGACTATAGCGATCGAGCTGTGTTGGTCCATACCAACTTCGCGCAACTGGCAGAGGTGGCCGCACAGTGCAACGTTAACAATGTAGATGGAGTCTTCTTTGACCTGGGCCTCTCATCCCGTCAGTTGGAAGCCGGAGCACGGGGCTTCAGCTTCAAGCGGGAAGAGACTCTGGACATGCGTTTTGACCCTCGTGGGACCATCACGGCAGAGCAGATTGTCAACGAGTGGTCAGAGCAGGAGCTAGCCCAGGTCATCCAGACCTACGGAGAAGAGCCCCGGGCGCGTCGGATTGCCCGCGCCATTGTCCGTTCGAGGCCAGTGCATACTAGCGGCGAGCTAGCACGGGCTGTGGCGGCGGCGTTAGGCGGCGCCCGAGGGCGAATCCACCCCGCCACCAGGACGTTCCAGGCCCTGCGGATTGCCGTCAATCGCGAGTTGGAAAACCTGGAGGCGGCCCTTAACCAAGCGATCCCTCTCCTGGGCCAAGGGGGACGACTGGTAGTGTTGAGCTACCATTCCCTGGAAGACCGGGTGGTAAAGGGCGTGTTGCGCAGAGCAGCCGCGCGGTGTATCTGTCCGCCAGGAACAGCCGTCTGCACTTGCGGCCACCGCCCAGAACTGCGCTGGATAACCAGGCACGTGGTCACCCCTTCTCTGGAGGAGGTCCGACGGAACCCCAGGAGTCGAAGCGCCCGCATGCGGGTGGCTGAGCGTCTTTAGGAAGGCCATCAAAGCGGTCCTTCCGAAGTAGATTCGCCAGGAAGCGGAGGGTCCCAGTCTCACCCTGGAAGCAGGCCTAATGTCCCCTCGACTGGGACCCTCCGCCTCCCCTGGCCACCAACAGACCGCGGAGCGCAGCTCTTGTGGGGCTGCGCTTTTTTCGTTAACAGGGCCCTTCATCGGGCAGGCACCTCGGAGTTTTCGCTGATACGGCCCCGGACGCGAGTCCCCTGGGCCATTGCAGAAACAGGCAGCCAACACCCCTGGCTGAGCCGGCCCAACCCTGGAGCTCAGGGTTGCCGACAAAGCCGCAAAACTAGCAGCCAGGCGGAAAGGGGAGAGGATGTTTCGAGAAACGCTCCACAGCTCCATTGACATCGGCACCACCAAGGTCTGCACCCTGGTAGCGGTCCTGCACGCGACCGGGACCTTGGAGATCATAGGATCGGGAGTCGTGCCCTCCAGGGGCATGAAGAAAGGGATGGTGGTAAACATCGAGGAGGTCCAGCAGGTTGTCCGGGCCTCCCTGGAGGAGGCAACCAGGAGCGCCGGGGTGACCATCCCCTGGGCCTACCTGAGTGTTGGCGGGCCTTACCTGGAGACCTCCACACGGTGGGGCAGCATCCGCTCTACCCACTACTCTCTCCCCATCTCCGAAGACGACGTTGACAGGGCGGCAGGGGCTGCCTACCCGGCGGACGTGCCCCCCGAGCGCACCGTCCTCCACCTGCTGCCCAAGGCCTACACCCTGGACGGGCTGCGGGGGATCCGCAACCCCGTGGGCATGCATGCCCTTCACCTGGACGTGGAGACCATCTGCGTCACGGCCGGCAGTACACCCCTGCAAAACCTGGTGCGGGCCGTGGAGCGCAACCGGGTCAAGGTGCTCCGTCCAGTGGCGTCACCTCTGTCGGCCGGCGAAGCTATCCTGGGTCGGGACGAGCGTGAGATAGGGGTCCTGGTGATCGAACTGGGGGGTGGCACAACCACGGTGGCCCACTACCAGCAGGGCGCCCTGTGGAACACCGCCCTGCTGCCGTTGGGCGGCGCCCAGTTCACCACAGACCTGGCCCTCACGTTCAACCTTCCTTATGAGGCGGCGGAAGAGCTGAAGCTCCAGCATGGCACGGCGGAAGAGGTCCTGACCTCGGAGACCGTGGAGGTGACGGGGTTTGGGCGCGATGCGCCGCTCCGGGTGGAGCGGCGCCAGCTAGCGCGCGTGCTGCGCCAACGGGCTACCGAGGTCCTGAAGCTGGCCTACCTTACCGGTAGGGATGCCCTGGGTCTCTCGGCGATGCCCCCCGCCGGCGTGGTCCTGACCGGCGGTGCGGCCACGATGCCGGGCATGGACACGCTGGCCCGCAGCATGTTCGGCGCACCGGTGCGTATTGCTGCGCCACGTGGCATCCAGGGACTCCCTGACCCCCTCAAGGGCCCCGCCTACGCCACCAGCGTCGGTGTGCTCCAGTGGGGGATTCACAACCACATCAGTACCGGCCATGCCGGCAAGACCATGGCCAATGGCGACGGAATGACGTTAAAGGAGCACTACGCCGTAGCAGTCGATTGGCTACGGGAGCGGGTCAAGCGGGTAGCCCTTTAGTGCGCAGAAAGCAAAAGGAGGAGAACCGTGGGCGAACGAGATTACCGGAATCTGCCCCCTGCCAATAACGGTACCCCTGTCATCAAGGTGATGGGCGTGGGTGGTGGTGGCTGCAACGCCGTGAACCGGATGTTCCGCGAACCCATCCCAGGGGTGGACTACGTTGCCATCAACACCGACCTCCAGGCACTGTCCCGCAGCGAGGTCCCCAACCGGCTGACCATTGGGCAGCGGCTGACCAGGGGCATGGGGGTCGGCGGCAACCCGGATTTGGGGCGCCAGTCAGCAGAAGAGAGCCGCGAGGAGATTGCCGACCTGCTGCGCGGGTGCGACATGGTGTTCGTGGCTGCTGGCATGGGCGGGGGCACTGGCACCGGCGCGGCACCCATCATCTGTGAGGTAGCCAAGGAGATTGGCGCCCTTACCGTGGCCGTGGTGACCAAGCCCTTTGGCTTTGAGGGGAGCCGTCGCCGCAAGGTGTCAGAAGACGGCATCCACCGGCTCAGCGACAAGGTAGATACCGTCATCGTCATCCCCAACGACCGACTGATGTTGGCTTGCGACCAACGGATAAGCATGACCAACGCCTTCAAGATGGCCGACGAGGTCCTTCGCCAGGGAGTCCAGGCCATCGCTGAGCTGGTGACCATCCCCGGCGAGATTAACCTGGACTTCGCCGACGTGAAGGCCGTGATGACCGGCGCCGGCGCGGCCCTGCTGGGCATCGGCCGCGGGCGCGGCGAGCACGGCGCCGAGGATGCGGCCAAGGCGGCCATCAACAGCCCCCTGCTGGACGTCTCCATGGAGGGGGCCAAAGGTGTCCTGTTCAACGTCACCGGTGGAGAAAACCTGACCCTGGCTGAGGTCCACGGTGCTGCTGACATTATCAGCGAGGTGGTGGACCCCGACGCCAACACCTTCTTCGGCATGGTCATTGATCCCACCCTGGAGGATGAGGTCAAGGTGACCCTGATCGCCACCGGGTTCCCGCGGCAGGAGGTATCTGGCCTACGGGACGAGACGCTGGCGGAGCTGCTCAAGAGCTCCAGCGCCATAGAGACCCAATTGGACCTGCCGCCCTTCCTGCGCGCTCAATCCGGCCTGGCGCGCAAGCCGGCCATCAAGCTCAACGGGCACTAAGGCGAGGCCAGGCTTTTCCCATCATTCCGGGTTTGTCCCGGCCCTCCTCCCTAAGCGAGGGGTCCCAAGCTGTAGCTTGGGACCCCTCGCTGTTTTGGGGCCCTTGGGCACCACCGCCTCGCTCAGCCCAGCCACCCAGCCCCTGCCTGCGGGCTGGTACCCTGGAATAGCGATTCCATTTGTAGGTCGGGTTTCCCAACCCGACCTCGGGGTTCGGGCAGGTTCGTCCCGACGTGTCGGGATGCCCTACAGGGGTCAATCGCCAATTTCAGGTAGCAGACATTCCTTGACAGCTACCAGGTGTTGTGGTACAGTACGCCTGTTCCACAACAGGTTGTGTCGCAGGCGACTGCTTATCAAGCAGGTAGCCCGTCGGCGGGGGGCGAGCCCAGTGGTGACGCTGTGAAGTGCCCTTATTGTAGCAGCCCGGACTCCAAGGTGGTGGACTCCCGCGACGTGGAGGACGCTGTCCGTCGCCGCCGCGAGTGCCTGCGCTGCGGCCTGCGCTTTACCACCTACGAGCGGGTGCAGACAACGGCCATGATGGTGGTGAAACGCGACGGCCGCCGCGAGGAGTTCAATCGCGAGAAGCTCAAGGGCGGCATCCTGCGGGCCTGCGCCAAGCGCCCCGTGCCGCTGGAGGCCATCGAGAAGCTGGTGCTGGACATCGAGGGGCGAGTGCAGGGGCTGGGCCGGGCGGAGGTCCCCTCTTCCCTCATCGGCGAGCTGGTGATGGAGCGGCTGCGGGAGTTGGACCACGTGGCCTACGTGCGCTTCGCCAGCGTGTACCGTAACTTCCAGGACATCGAAAGCTTCAAGCAAACGGTGGACACCCTGCTGGGGGCCCGGGGCGATGCGCAGCCCGCCAAGCCCCCCCAGCACCAGTTGCCGCTACCGCTGGAGAATGGTGGAAGACCAGGGGCCAGAACAAGGCCCAAGCGGATAACAGGGTAGCGTACCCACGCAAGGAGGAGGCATATGGCTGGTCGGCGAAACACCTTCAAGTATGCGCTCCGCAAAGGTAGGAGAATAGTTCATAGGGGCATCACCAATGACCTGGCCCGCCGCCAGGCCGAACATCGGCAGCGGTGGCCAGGTGCGAAGATGACCAAGGTAGGGCGGCAGACGACACGTGGAGCTGCGCTGAAGTGGGAGCGCGAGGGCGGCAAGAGCCGGTAGGAGGTAGATGTGGGGCATATTGGCACAGTGGTGATGCGTGCGAGGGAAGAACGAGGCTGGAGCCAAGACGAGTTGGGCAAGCGCCTAGGCTGGTCAACGGAAGCCGTTAAGAGGTTAGAAAGCGGCCAAGCGCTGTTCCCTGCTCTCGAACATGACATCGAGCGGGTCTTCGGTGCCCCCATTGCGGAGTTGACTAAGCACTACAGCCCTGGCCCTCGACGCTTGGGACCACCCCGGAATGTCGGCGACAAGCGAGCAGAAGAATACCTCAGAGAGAAACAAGCGACGCCTGAAGAACGGACACGATTCTATGCCGCCTTAAGCCGTGTGGGGAAGCGAGGGCCCGCGGCGTTGGACCGAAGGGTGTTCGACGAACTATGGAACACGCCCCGTACCCCTACCGAAGCTTGGAAGTACTGTAGTAGGTGCCATCAGCCGAGGCCGCTTAGTCAACGTATATGTTGTGATATGGGACTGTAGGAGTCACCTAGTTACAGTAGTGCTTTGACCCGCACGGCCCAACCTTCACAGCGAGGTTAGCGATGAGCCTCTACGCAGCGAGTGGCTTTTTGCCTCGTCAAGATGCAGCCATTACCAAACATTGGCTGCCAGAAGAAGTTGACTTGCTACTCGCAAAGCAAGGCGTCTCCAAGGAACCTGTCAACATTGCTTCACTGG
Source organism: Chloroflexota bacterium (assembly GCA_016210325.1). Taxonomy (GTDB): domain Bacteria; phylum Chloroflexota; class Dehalococcoidia; order Lucifugimonadales; family HRBIN23; genus JACQUK01. The sequence goes on along the minus strand of JACQUK010000016.1, from coordinate 20,140 downwards.
CCATGAAGCTGGGTATGACGCGCATCGTGGAGAAGCCCTTACGGGGAGCGGGCGCGCTAGTCCCAGGAGGCCACGGCTTCACTATAGTGGTCAACGTGAATCAGGTTCACACACGGCAGAGATTTACAATTGCTCACGAGCTTGCACACGTGCTATTGGCCCCAGATAGCAAGATAGCATGGCGCAAAGGCCCCACTGTTGCAGACAAACGGCTCGAAAGTTATTGCGACCTGCTTGCGGCTGACCTTCTCATGCCGCTTTCGCGGTTCCGACAGCAGCTCCGGCGCCTGTCAAGCTGCACCCCACACGTATTCATGACGGTCAAGAACCTGGCCAACATTTTCGATGTATCCCTCACAGCAGCAGCCATCCGCTTTGTGGAAGCTGTGGAAGAGCCGTGTGTGCTTGTTGTCTCAAGTCGAGAGAAAAGCTCAGGCAAATGGAAGGTGGGATGGTTCAGACAGAACACCCTAGACAGGCACGGCAATCCAAAGCACTTCATACGTCCGGGAACACATTTCCCTGTGTGGACCACCGCACACATTGGTCCGGCTCACATCGACATGGGGAGCCTGTCAGGAACCTACTACGTAGAATCTCATTGTTTTGGCGCCGCGAAACGGTACTGTGCTCTGACGCTTATCTTTCCGCAACGTACTTCGTAGAGGGAGGGCAGCATGGTCGAAAGCGGGACCGATCAGCAGGCACAGTTGAGGTTTATTCTCCAGGAGCTGGAAGCTTCTGGAGTTCACGACCCTGAGCAGCGACTTCAAACGGCCCAGAAAATCCTCCAGTCTGCAGAGGCAGTCCCGGCTGCGCTGGAGGCCGACGCCCGCGGCCGCGCCCTGGCAGCCATGAGGCAGGCAGGACTCAGCGCTGAGCCGCGAGACCTGGACTTCTCCGAGAACGCCCTGGTGGTGCTGGAGAAGCGCTACCTGCTGCCCGGCGAGAGACCAGAGAAGATGCTGCGCCGCGTGGCCCACGCCATCGCCGAGGCGGACCACCTCTACGACCCCAAGGCCAACGTCGCAGCCACTGAGGCGGCCTTCTACCAGGCTATGGCCCGCCTGGAGTTCCTGCCTAACTCGCCCACCCTGATGAACGCCGGGACCGGCGCGGGGACCCTCTCGGCCTGCTTCGTGCTGGGCCTGGAGGACAGCATGGAGGCCATCATGGAGACGGCCAAGCAGGCCGCCATGGTCCAGAAGTACGGCGGCGGCACCGGCTTCTCCCTGTCCCTCATCCGTCCCAAGGGGGCACCCATCGCCACCACCCACGGCAAGGCGTGCGGCCCCATCGCGGTGCTGCGCCACCTCTCCTCCGTCTCCACCCTGGTCACCCAGGGCGGCAAGCGCGACGGCGCCAACATGGCCGTCATGGACATTCGCCATCCCGACATCCTGGAGTTCATCACGGCCAAGGAGCAGGAGGGCCAGGTCCACAACTTCAACATCTCGGTGGGCGTGGACGACGCCTTCATGCAAGCTGTGGAGCGCGGCGAGGACTACGACCTGCTGGACCCCCGGACCGGTAAGCCGGTGGGGCGGCTGAACGCCCGGGAGGTCTTCGAGCGGGTCGTGGCCGGCGCGTGGCGCAACGGCGAGCCAGGGATGGTCTTCCTCGACACCGTGAACCGGGACAACCCGACGCCGCACCTGGGGCGCATCACCGCCACCAACCCCTGCGGCGAGCAGCCCCTGCTGCCCTACGAGTCCTGCAACCTGGGCTCCATCAACCTGGCGCGCATGGTCAGGGAGGACGGCGACGGCTTCGAGATAGACTGGGAGAAGCTGCGCCAGACCGTCCACCTGGCCGCCCACTTCCTGGACAACGTCATTGACGCCAACCGCTACTCGGTCCCCGAGATCGAGCGCATCACGAAAGCCACGCGCAAGATTGGCCTGGGGGTGATGGGCTTCGCCGACATGCTGGTGCGCCTGGGCATCCCCTATGACTCGGAGGAGGGGCTGGAGACGGGACGCCAGGTCATGCGCTTCATCCGCCAGGAGGCCGACGTCAAGTCAATAGAGCTAGCCAGGACGCGGGGTGTCTTCCCCGCCTTCAAGGGCAGCAGGTACGACCAGCCTGGGATGCCACAGGTGCGCAACGCCTGCCGCATGACCGTGGCCCCCACAGGCACCATCTCCATGATCGCCGGCTGCTCCAGCGGCATCGAGCCCCTCTTTGCCCTGGCCTTCCGCAAGCACAACATCCTGGAGGGCCAGACCCTCTACTACGTGGACGCCGCCTTCGAGGCCGTGAGCCACCACGAGGGGTGCTACAGCGAGGCGCTGATGGAGTACCTGGCCGACGGCAAGTCGCTCCAGAAGCGGGAGGACGTGCCCGCATGGGTGCGTCGCACATTCGTCACCGCGCCGGACATCGCACCGGAGTGGCACGTGCGCATGCAGGCCGCTTTCCAGGAGTCAACCGACGCCGCCATCTCCAAGACCATCAACTTCCCCAACCAGGCCACGCAGGAGGACGTGCGCAAGACCTACCTGCTGGCCTGGAAGCTGGGATGCAAGGGCATCACCGTCTACCGCGCCGGCAGCCGCGAGAAGGAGGTGCTGACCGCCGGCACCAAGGAGGGGGCAAAGACGGGCGCCCCCGCGCCGGACATCCTAGTGCCGCGGGAGCGCCCCCAGACGGTCCGCGGGGTCACCGAGCGGGTGCGCACCGGCCACGGCAATATGTACGTCACCGTCAACTTCGACGACGAGGGGCGGCCCTTCGAGGTCTTCACCGTGCTGGGTAAGGCCGGCGGCGACGAGTCAGCCCACCTGGAGGCCGTGGCCCGGCTGGTGAGCATGGCGTTGCGAGCAGGGGTTGCCCCCGAGAGCGTCATCGAGCAGCTCCGGGGCATCACCTGCCCCCACCCGGCGTGGGAGGCAGGGGTGTTGGTCTCCTCGGCCGCCGACGCCCTGGCCATCGCCCTTTCGCGGGCCATTGGCCGAGAGGGCGGGCGTCCTGTGGCGACACAACCCCCGCTCATCGCCCGCGAGGCATTCACGGGGGGCGAGCGGCAACCCCTGGCTGCGGCCGTCGGCAAGGCCGAGCCGCCGGGACTTCCCCAGGGGGCCTCAGCATACCGTGGCAGCGGCGATGGGCACCCCAACTGGGGCCGCTGCCCCGAGTGCTCCGGGGTGCTGGTGTTCCAGGAGGGCTGCCTGATGTGCCACGAGTGCGGCTACAACAAGTGTGGGTAAGAAACATGCCTGACTCTCGCCCCATCATCCTAGTGACTATGGGGGACCCCTGCGGCATTGGGCCAGAGGTGGTCGCCAAGGCCCTGGCCCAGGGGGAGGTCTACCGCCTATGCCGGCCCGTGGTCGTAGGCTCGGCCTGGATAATGGAGACGACGCTCCGGCAGCTCAGGCTGCCCCTCCAAATGCGGCTCGTCCAGGAGCCTGAGGGAGCTATCGGCTCCCCAGGCACCATCGAAGTGCTTGAGACAGGCAACCTGCCCCCTGAGGCCATCACCGTGGGCCAGGTCTCGGCGTCCGCGGGCAAGGCCGCCATGGAGTGGGCCCTGGAGGCCGGGCGCCTGTGCATGGCCGGCCGCGCCGCAGCCATAGCCACCGCGCCTATCAACAAAGAAGCTGCGCGCTTGGCCGGTTACCAGGAGATTGGCCATATGGAGGCCTACGCCCGCCTGGCGGGGACCAGCAACGTCGCCACCATGCTGATGTCCGGCAGGCTGCGCGTCGTCCACCTGACCACCCACCGCTCGCTGCGGCGGGCCTGCGATTATGTCACACGGGACAACATTCTGGCCAAGCTAGAGCTTGCCCACCGCTGCTTCCAGGGCTGGGGCTTTCCGCGGCCAAGGATTGGAGTCGCTGCCCTGAACCCCCACGCAGGCGACGGCGGCCTGCTGGGGGACGAAGAGGGGGAGCAAATTGCGCCAGCGGTGGCCGAGGCCCGGCGGCGGGGCATCGAGGCGTGGGGGCCGGTGCCCGCCGACATTGTGTTCCACCAGGCGATTCATGGGCAATATGACGCGGTGCTGGCCATGTACCACGACCAGGGGCACATCCCTGTGAAAGTGCACGGCTTCGAGCGCAGCGTCAGCGTGAACCTGGGGCTGCCCTTCATCCGCACCTCGGTTGACCACGGCACCGCCTTCGACATCGCCGGCAAGGGCGTGGCCGACCACCAGTCCATGCTGGAGGCCATCCGGGTCGCCGCCGCGCTGGCCCTGGGGCGGGGGCTGCCGTAGGCCCCAGTCCTCGGCGGGCCCTTCCGGTCCGCGACCGCCCCCTGAAGAGGGGCGCGCAGAAGACTTTTAAGGAACTCATCTCAAAACCCATCCCAGGCAGAGCATGGCGCAGGCGAGGGCACACAGCGCGTAGTAGGTGGAAGCTAGCCGCTCGTAAGGGACTCGCGCGCGGAGCCAGGACCGCCCACTGCTTATCTGTGAACCCCCAGAACATCGCTGGTCCTTCCCGGGCTCATACTTCACCATCGGCCCCTTTGGGTACATTACCCTTTTTGGAGAGTTTTCGGACAAGTCCATAGAATGCGATTCGGGCTAGGTCCCCTTGAAACATGGCTTGTCCCGGCCTATGATGCTGCTCAGACGGCAACCAGGAGCGGGCCACAGGAGCATCGACCATGGCCAGGCGATTGGTGCTTGCCATTGTAGCCATCATGCTAGTGGTTGCTGGTTGCAGCCAGCTTTCGGAAGAGACACCTGCGCCGGTGTCCCGATCGACACCGGCGCCGATTTCAAGCCCTCCGCCTGCACCTGCGCCTTCTACAGAACTCAGCCCGAAGTCTCAACGTTCGCCGACGGCTGGCGATACCCTGGTAGTCGAGTCTATCTCACCCCCAACCGGTGCGCTGCTCAAGGCAGGCCAGGCAGTCGAAGTGACTGCGCAGGTTTCGTACACGCTGGATTCGCTCTCGGAAGCAGAGATTCTTCTTCTTTATGAGAGCGAGCCATCTCGATTCATAGTGTTCGCACGAACACGAGTGAGCAAAGGGTCAGGCCACGTAACACTAACAGGTCAGTTCCGAGCTCCTAACATTGAAAACGTGAGAGTAAGAGCCTTCTTGGTTGACAGACAAGATACGGGGTCCAGGGCGGTCGTCAACTTGCTTGCTGCCGTGTACGGCCCCGGCGCCGCATCTATGGCAACTGTCGCACCTATGGCAACTGCTAAAGCCCCTCAGTCGGTAACCCCCACACCTAGCGCCAAGCCTACAGGCAGTCCTACCCCTAACCCTACATTCAGGCCCACGCCCCTGCCGCCCGGGATCGCCGACCTTGCGGCCGCACCGTGGCCCATGAAGGGTCACGACCAAAAGCACACCGGCCAGAGCCCATACAAGGGACCTGAGTCGGGGGACAGGTATTGGAAGTTTGAACCGGGGGACTTTCTTTCTGGCTTTCCTGCCATAGGTCCAGATGGGACAGTGTTCGTGGGTGGCCAAAGGTACTTGTATGCTGTGAGTCCTAACGGAAGGCTGAAGTGGAGGTTCGAAGCGCCACAGGGGATTTACTCCTCACCAGCTATTCGCTCTGACGGCACGCTGTACGTTCATTCAGGACCCTATCTGTATGCCATCAGTCCCGCGGGTGTTTTGAAATGGAAGTTCGATGCACCACATGGAGGTATCTCCTCTCCGGCGATAGATGCGGATGGCACAGTCTATTTCTTCGCGGACTTCTTGTATGCCGTAAACCCGGACGGTACTTTGAGGTGGAAAGTCGACCCGCGCCAAGGTTCTCCCAGTAAGGTGGTTCGCTCTTCTCCTGCTATCGGTCCTGATGGGACGATCTATGTCGGAGGGGGAGATTGGCTCATTGCGATCAACCCGCAGGGCGATAAGAAATGGCGGTTGCCGTTGCCCGTAGGCGGCGAGTTAGGCTCGGGTTTCAACGATTACTCACCGACAATTGGCCCGGATGGGACAATCTACGTGGCTGCCAATGACGACCATCTCTACGCTGTCAACCCTGATGGGAGCTTGAAGTGGAGGTTTGAGACCAAGATTGACCGCACCTCACCAGCGGTAGGCGCAGACGGGACAGTATACGTGGGCGGAGAGGATCGGAATCTTTATGCCTTGAACCCTGACGGGAGTTTGAAGTGGAAGGCCCAAGGAAGTGGCTTTCGGTGGTCTCCCGTTATCGATTCAGACGGGGTTGTGTTTTGGGCCGGACGAGCGTTTAGCCCGAGCGGTATTCAGCTACGGGAAAGTTCCTTCTCCTTTTCCAGTTCCGCCGGGTCCATGGCCATTGGTTCGGATAGGATAATCTACGCCAGCGACGGAGATCGCCTCCTGGCGATAGGGAAGAGACCGGAGCCACGCATTGGATTTGTCGAGGAGAGCCTTGAATTCGGCGCGGTTGCACTGGGGACATCGGCGACATTGGCTTTGACTGTCGTCAATCGAGTCGATGAAGCCGTGCGGGTGGTACGCGTTAGCTCAAACTCGGCTGAGTTCGTCGCATCCCCATCGGCGTTCACGGTCGCCGCCGGCTCAACCCAGGAGGTATTGGTGACGTTCACACCCGCTCGGATCATACAGATCATAGGTGTCGACCGCGACTCAAGCCAGCGGAAGGAGACTACGCTGTACTTAGTGTTGGACGATTTCGATGATGCAGTGGTGGAGATGAAAGTTGCTGGTGTCGCAGCCAATCCGATAATGGCTATCTCAGCGGACAGACTCGATTTCGGCTCGGTGCCGGCGGGCGAGTCAAAGCGTATGATCTTGACCGTTTCCAACCCGGGCCTCGTCCCGCTGTTGGTCACCAGCCTTGTCTCTAGCTCCACTGCTTTTGAGGCATCTCCCGCGTCGTTCTCAGTCCCTGCCAGCTCAAGGCAAGAGGTTACTGTGACTTTTAGGCCGTCCACGTCCGGCGGTCGGGTTGGGATATTAACGGTTGTTTCGGACGACCCGCGTGAGAAAGGGACGTACGTCGCCCTTATCGCCAATTTCCAGAAGCTGTATCTCCACCAAGACTCTACCTTGGCCGAATCTGCGTATATCGGCGAGGAGCGGGTCGGGATAACCTACAACGAGCAAGCGGAATGGAGGTATCGGCTAGGCGGTGACATCAAAGGACCTTCCTATGTGATAAGCTTGAGAGCCGGCGCCTATGGCCCAGAAGGGGGTACTTTGAAAGCGGAAATCATACTCGCAAGTGGTGGGGGCGAGACACTACTGGCTTCGGCAACATTCCCTGTCCCCGGGCATCAACTTGTGCCATTTCAACCCAATCCGTTTATCGCTCCTCAGTTCCTGTGGAGTATGGAACCAAAACAGGTGGGCGAAACTATTCAGGGTGTTGATCCTGATGCTTCGGCCGGTGATGTGCTAATACTAAGGGTAACGAACCTCAAGCAGAATCTGGGAATAGTCGAACTTCCTCCCAGCTACGTTATGATTTCCACCAATTGACAATATCGTGCAGTCTCAAGGCCTTCCTCCGATAACGGCCGGGCAAGGTTGACCGCAACCGCTAGCCTTTGAGACGAGTTCGAAGTACGTTGGCGTTGTTGGCACCCTGCCATTTCTTCTGCTCGTGGTGAGTCCCGACCTGTCGGGATCGGACCATGAGCGGAAACCTGCTAGGCCCGATCGCCCTTCGACGAGCTCAGGATGAGCGGACGATGTCAACAAGCCCAAATAAGTTCAAGCTCAGCACGGGCGGCCCGTTTCCATTGCCTTGGGACCCTCCAGCGCTCACTGCTAGCCATGCAGGCGGACCAACAGGCCTAAAACCCCTGCTGAACTTGCTGCCCTGCGTCTCCACGGGTGCTATAATGGCGCAGCCTAACGTCAAAGCTGCGGGGAGGAGCCGTGCGCATCGCATTTATTGGCGGCGGCAACATGGGCGAGGCCATGATCACCGGGGTCATCCAAAACGCCCTGGCCCGTCCCAACGAGGTGTCCGTAGGCGAGCCTCTGGAGGAGCGCCGCAAGGCCCTGGCCCAGAAGTTTGGGGTAGCCGCTGTTGCCAGCAATAGCCAGGCCGCGGCCAACGCCGACATCGTGGTCCTGGCGGTCAAGCCCATCCACCTGGCCCATGTGCTCCAGGAGCTGCGAGGCATGCTGACCGCGTCACAGACCGTCCTCTCCATCGTCGCCGGCGCCAAGCTAAGCACCGTCACCAGCGGGCTGAACCACAAGGAAGCGGTCCGGGTGATGCCCAACGCGCCAGCACAGGTGGGGGCCGGCATGAGCGTGTGGACCGCAGCGCCCGAGGTGCCCAAGGACCGGCACGAGAAGGTCCGGCAGCTCCTGCGGTCCTTCGGCGAGGAGCTGTATGTCGCGGATGAGAAGTACCTGGACATGGCCACTGCTCTCAGCGCCAGCGGCCCCGCCTACGTGTTCCTGTTCCTGGAGGCCCTGATTGACGCCGGCGTGTACCTGGGCTTCCCGCGTGACATGGCAGAGCTTCTGGCGCAGCAGACCCTTCTGGGCAGTGCCCAGATGGCGAAGCAGACGAAGATGCATCCGGCTGAGCTTCGCGCCATGGTCGCCTCGCCGGGCGGCACCACGGTGGAGGGCCTCCTGCACCTGGAGGACGGGCGGTTGCGCGCCACGGTGCTGAAGGCAGTGGTGGCTGCGCATAACAAAGCCAAAGCCCTGGGAGGCTAGCGGGCAATGGCCATGTTGGGGACCTTCATCCAGGTCTTCATCACCGTCATGTGGGCGGCCATCCTGGTGCGCTCCATCATGTCCTGGTTCCCTGGCATGCAGAACACGCCGGTTTTCCACCTGGTGTACCAGGTCACGGAGCCTATGCTGGCGCCACTACGCCGCATCCTGCCCAGGACCGGCCTCATTGACCTGAGCCCCCTGGTGGCCATCCTCCTTCTCCTGCTGATCCAGGAACTGCTCAGCCAAGTGTTCTAATCTCCGCGCATCAGGAACTGGCCAACCTTGCTCCATGCCTCCTGAGATGACAGGCCTTCCACGGCCACAAGCTTGTCCCGCGAGGTAACGCCACGGACAACCCTGACCTTGGAAGGCAGCAGGTCCAGTACCTCGGCCAAAAGGGCTTCCACTGCGCGGTTGGCTAGGCCCCGCTCAGGAGGCGCTTTGACCTGCACGCGCAGGACCCCCTCTGCCAGCGCGACGACCTCGTCACGGCGGGCAGCAGGTCGAACGTGGACGCGCAGATAAGCCCTATCCCCTTCACCCATCCAACACAGCCCAGGAGTGTCCTTCGTCTTGGCCCACCAGCCCGGGACGTGACCCTGGCAGGGGCCTCCTTGCCTTATAGCGAGAAGCGGGCGAAACGTCAACTTGACGGCTCCGGTTGCGCCTCGCATAATGAGGCAGAACGTACTTATGGCCGTTAGTAAACGGAGTACAACGTTATGTCAAAGCGAGAACTCCTCAAGGGAAGCACCGAGACCCTTCTGCTTTCGCTCCTGACGCGGGAGCCAATGTACGGCTATCAGATCGTCAAGGAGATGGAGAAACGGAGCAGCGGTTACTTCCGCCTGCCGGAGGGGACCCTCTACCCCGCGCTCCATCGCATGATGAAGGACGGCCTGGTGGAAGGGCGATGGAGCACCGCCCCCAGTGGACAACTGCGGCGGTACTATCACATTACCGCCGATGGGCAAAAGGCCCTAGCCGACATGCAACAGGAGTGGGCGGCCTTTGCTCGCGCCGTTAGCCTGGTTGTGCAGTCCTAGCTTCGACAAGATGGGGTGCCTCCTTGCCCTCTGAGTTGCATATCTACTTGCAGGACATTGCGCGGCGTCTGCGGCTGGCTGCGGCCTCCCGAGCGGAGGTGCTGCGCGAGCTGGCCGACCACGTGACGGACGAAACCCAAGAGCTGGAACAGCAAGGTTTGGCCCGTGACGAGGCCGTCAAGCAGGCCCTGCATCGCCTTGGCGGACCGCAGGAGCTAGCCGGGGCTTTGTATGCGGTGCACAGCCAAGCCTCCTGGGGTGAGGCGCTCCTGGCCTCGTTGCCCCATCTGGCCTTCGCCCTGCTCTTTGCCCTCCACCTATGGGGTTCCACGCCGCTGGTGACTGCCATGCTGGCTACAGCAGCCTTCTTCAGTCTCTTGGCCTGGCGCAGGGGCACGCCGGTCTGGGCATACCCCTGGTTGGGGTACTGCCTGGTGGCACCGGCCTTCTCAGGCATCATGGCCCTGGCTGCGGTGACCACGGGGGCCTGGGACTTCTTCAACGGCCGGCAGCCCCCGCTGGAGGTGGCGGCCTACGTGGCATTGGTGCTGTACATCCCCATTGTCCTGTGGTTCGTCATCTCTACCTGGGTTAGAGCTATTCGGCGCGACTGGCTCTACGCCTCGCTGGTCGCTCTGCCCTTCCCCCTGATCACTTCATGGCTCCTGCTCCTGGGGCAGAATGGCGGCATGTTCGCCTATGACGGGCAGCGTCTCCAGGAGGCCGATGGCGTCTCGGCAGCCCTCTTCCTTGGCCTGGCTGTGGTGACGGCACTGGTCTACCGGTTCGGCCCCCGCACCCAGAAGGTAGCTGCCCTCACGCTGGGGCTAGGACTCCTCGTGGTGCTCGCCGTGGTAGGCTACTATGGCAACCTGGCCTCTTCTGTGGCGGTACCCATCGTCCTCGTAGGGGCCGCCATCTTGCTGCTCCCAGTGCTCCTGGAGGGGCGCCTCGGCGGTACGGAGGGCCGAAGCGCCGCGCCCCAGCGGTGAGCCCATCCCAGGCGACGCCACACGCTGGGACTCCCCGCCAGCAGGTGGCTATCCTCACCGACAGCACGGCTTCACTGCCCCCTGAGGCCGCCCAGAAGCACCGGATCACTGTCGTGCCCCTGGAGATCACCCTGGACGGCCGTACGTACCAGGACGGCGTAGAGCTGGCCCCGGACCAGTTCTACGCTCTGCTCCCCGGCCTCAAGGACCTCCCCAAGACATCCTCGCCCCGGCCGGCCAGCTTCTTGGCTGCGTTCCAGGAAGCAGGACAGTGGGCGCAACAGGTACTCTGCCTCACGCTGTCTGCCCGCTTGAGCGCCACGTACGATGCGGCACGGGCCGCAGCGTCACTGGCCCGGGAGACGATGCCCCACCTGGAGGTCCAGGTACTGGACACTGGCACCGCTGGAGGCGCCGAGGCCCTGGTAGCCCTCAAGGCTGCCGAGGTGGCCGCCCAGGGCGCCGACCTGAAGCAGGTGGCGGCGGTGGCCCAAAGAACAGCCGAGCAGGTACAGTTCCTTGGCGTACTGGAGACCCTGTACTACGTGTGGAAGGGGGGACATATCCCAAAGGTGGCCCTGTGGGCCTCCTCCCTGCTCCAGGTCAAACCCATCCTGGACATCCAACGCGGAGAGGTCCATCTGGTAGCACGTCCCCGCTCTCGGGCCAGGGCCCTGGACCAACTGGTAGGCATAATGAAGGAGCGGGCCGGAGGCGCACGGCTGCGGGTCAATGTGATGCACGCCGCCGCGCCTGAAGAGGCCGAGGCGCTGAAATGCCGCATTCTGAAAGACTTCCCCTGCACTTCGCTGCTGGTCAGCACCTTCACCCCGGTCATCGGAGCCCACACTGGCCCTGGCCTGTTGGCCGTGGCCTTCCTCCCTGACCTCTAGTGTGGTGTCCCCTTGGTCCCTTACAAAAACAGGTACTCCCTCTTGGAGAAGCGCGTCCTCTCTGGAGGCCGATACCTCACCCTCTTCCCCCTCTCCTGCTGGAGAGGGGGAAGAGAGAAACCCTGGGGGGCACCCCCAGACCCCTGGCAGGGGCTCCGCCCTTGCACCCGGATTGGGTACGCCTTATCCAACGTTTTTCCAAGACAGGACACTAGCGGCTCTGTGCAGGGGCCATCTGGCCCCGGTGCCCGGCAGCCTAATCTACAGGCCGAAAACGGGGGCAATGGCGAAGCGGCGGCCCTTGTCACCAGACCCGGATGGCTGCTATAACAGTACCGATAACCCGCGATAGGCAGCACTCCAAGTGTGTTGAGTCTCATACGATGGTGCTCCACACAGGCCAGGCACGGATGGACGCTGAGCGGCTGAGGCGGGGTCTTCTCCCGCTGCCGGAGCCAGTTGCCCGGACGGTGCTGGTCATCATGGTCGGGCTGCCCGGGACGGGGAAATCGCACGTGAGCCGTCGCCTGGCCACCGATGTGCCACTGGCCGTCCTGGAGTCCGACTACTTGCGCAAGCAACTCTTCTCATCGCCTACCTACGCCGCTGTGGAAAGCGAGCGGCTGTTCAGGGCTATCCATCTGCTGGTTGAACAGCTCCTGGAGCAGGGCGTGTCCGCGCTCTTGGACGCCACCAACCTGATAGAGGCACGCCGTGAGGCGCTGTCTCGTACTGCCGAGGTCCACGGAGCGCGGCCCATCATTGTTCGCGTTGAGGCCGACAACAAGGTCATCCGTCAGCGGCTGGAGCTCCGCAGCAAGGCGCCGAGTCCGGCGGACTACTCTGACGCCGACTGGCGCGTCTACCAGCGCATGCGCTCCTCCTTGGAGCCAATCCGACGTAGCCACTTCGTCGTCAACACGGCCAAGGACATCGAGCCTGTGGTCCAGAAGGTGGTGCAGGAGATTAGCCGCTGGCAGAAGCACGCCTCAACGTGAGGGGCTAGCCCCGGTGCCCTGGAGCAGCCCAGCTTCTGTGCTCCCGGCTGGGACTGCCAGTGCTTGTCGCATCCCTGCTCTCGCACGGAATCCCCAGCAGCAAGTCGTGAGGAGGCGCTATGGACATCCGGGTATCAAGGGGTGACATCGCACAGCAGGCATTGGACGCCATCGTCGTCAACCTCTTTGAGGGGGTCGAGCACCCCGGGGGCGCCACCGGCGCGGTTGACCGCGCCCTGGACGGCGCCATCTCAGCCCTCATCAGCGATGGAGAGGTCCGGGGCAAGAAGGGGGAGAACACCCTGCTCCACACCCTGGGGCGGATACCGGCCAAGCGCGTCCTGGTGGCAGGGTTGGGCAAGCAAGGAGAGTTCTCGCTTGACGTCGTTCGCCAGGTCACCGCGGAGGCCTGCCGAGCCTTGCGCCGCGCCGGGGTGAAGCGGGCTGCCACCATCGCCCACGGCGCCGGCATCGGTGGGCTTTCGGCGCTGGCTGTAGGCCAGGCCATCGCCGAAGGGGCTTTGCTGGGCACCTACACCTTCACCCGCCTCAAGTCCCGCCAGGAGGACCACCAGGAGCTTGCGGAACTGCTGGTGGTTGAGAGGGACGCGGACAAGGCCAAGGAGCTAGATGAGGGTGTCCGCATCGGGCGTATCCTGGCAGAAGCCACCGTGCTCTGCCGCGACCTGGTCAACGAGCCAGCCAACCGCATGACCCCCACTCGGCTGGCGGAAGCGGCACAAGAGATTGCCAGGGTGCATGGCCTGGAGGTCCAGGTGCTAGAGCGGGCCCAATGCGAGGAGCTAGGCATGGGCTCTTTCCTGAGCGTGGCCCGGGGCAGCGTGGAACCCCCCAAGCTCATTGTGCTCAGCTACCGCGGCGACCCTGACAGCCCTGAGAACAACCTGGGCCTGGTGGGCAAGGGCATCACCTTTGACTCCGGTGGCATCTCCCTGAAGCCGGCAGCCAACATGGAGGAGATGAAAGCAGACATGGCAGGCGGCGCCTCCGTCCTGTGCGCCGTCAAGGCTCTGGCGCAGCTCAAGCCCAAGATTAACGTCACCGCCATCGTACCCGCCACCGAGAACCTGCCCAGCGGGTCCGCTACCAAGCCCGGAGACGTGGTCCGGGCTATGAGCGGTAAGACCATCGAGGTGATCAACACCGACGCCGAGGGTCGCCTGGTGCTGGCCGATGCCGTATGTTACGCCAGGAAACTGGGGCTGCGCCGCATGGTGGACGTGGCCACCCTGACCGGAGCAATCAGTGTCGCCCTGGGCGATGTCCGCGTTGGCCTGTTCACCAACAACCAGGGGCTGGCCGACGAGCTGCTGAAGGCCGGCGAGGCGGCCGGGGAGCGGTACTGGCAGCTCCCCATGGACGAGGAGTACCGTGAACTCATCACCAGCCAGGTGGCCGACATCAAGAACACCGGCGGCCGCAACGCCGGCTCCATCACCGGGGCGTACTTCATCAAGGAGTTCGCGGAGGATACCCCCTGGGTGCACCTGGACATTGCAGGGGTTGACATGTCCGAGAAAGACAAGGGGTATCTGGTGAAGGGGGCCTCAGGCATCCCGGTGCGCACCCTGGTGCACCTGGCCCTGAGGCTGGCTGCGCGCTAGAGGGTCAGCTAGCGCCGGGGTGCCCGCTTCCGCCTACGTTCGCGCCGGGGGGCTGGGCCTGCGCCCCCTTCCGGCGCGATGCCATCCACCGCTCCAAAGCCAGGCCCAGCAGCACCACCGCCAGCCCCAGGCCAGCGGCCAGCCATCCGGTCCTGACCGCCAGCCACACCGTGGCGGCCAGGGCCAGGGCTGGCTGCGCCATCTCTAACCATCGCTTCGTCGAGGGCCGCCCTCGCTCACGCCGCAGCAATAGGAAAAGGCTGATGTTCACCGCGCTGAAGGCGGCCAGCGTAGCGAGGTTGGTAATCTGGGCCACCAGGCCGATGTCACCCAGGAACAGGAAAAGGCTGGTGAACAGCCATACCAGCAGGATGCTGGCCCAGGGGGTATGCCTTCGGCCAATCCACGCCAACGCCGCCGGCAACACGCCGCCCTGGGCCATGCCATAGAGGGAGCGCGAGGCCGAAATCATCAGGAGCAGGACGGTGTTGGTGGTAGATGCCAGAGCGAGCAAGGCCAGCGCGGTGCGCCCCCTGATCCCCAGCACACCCTCCACGGCGTCGGCCAGGGGCGCTGACGAAGCCGCCAGGACCTGCCATCCCACCAGGCTGACGACAGACACCGCCACCAGGAGGTAGAGGGCGGTGCTCAGCGCCACCGCCAGGCCAATGGCCCGGGGCAGGTCGCGCTGCGGGTCTCGCATCTCCTCGGCCAGATTACCCAGCTCGTCAAAGCCCAGGTAGGCAAAGAACACCAGCGTTCCTGCGGTCCAAATGCCGCCGGCCCCCAGCGGCGCCTCCAGCAGGGGTTGCTCTCCCCAATGGGGTATGCCCACTGCCACCACCAACACCAGACCAGCCAGCTCCAGCAGCGTCAGGAAGGCAACCACCAGCACCGACTCCCGGATGCCCACCCACGCCAGCAGTGCCAACGCAGCCGCCAGGCCCAGCGCCGACGGCACCTGGGCAGCGCCGGTCAGAGACTGGAAGTAGCCGGCAAAGCCCAGCCCCACCGCCGCGGCGGAAACGACGTCCGCCCAGACCATGAGCCATCCCGCCGCAAAACCCCATCGAAGCCCCATACCCACACGGACGTAGTTGAACTCCGGTGAGTCCTTGGGGACCCGCCGGCCCATGCGGGCGTAGGAGACCGCGGTCAGCCCCGCCACGGTCGCGGCTATGAGGAACGCCGCCCATACCGCGCCCCCGGCCAGGGTGGCTGCCTCGCCGATGAGGGCGTAGATACCGGCACCGACGATGACGCCAACGCCGGACAGGGCCGCGCCCACCAGGCCGACCCTGCGCTTGAGGGCGCGCTCACCAGATGATGCCACCACTCCCTCCTGGTGACTCGGTTCCATTCTACCTGGCCCGCACTTGTGGGCCAGTGGCGTTTGCCTCTCGGCCGCCGCCAAAAGGCCCAGGACAACAGCCGACTGATGGGCTAATGTCCTGTCTTGGCCCAAGTGCTCACCTCTCCCCCTTTTGTAGTCCCCCTCTCCTGACGGCGAGGGGGACAAGTTCCAGTGAGTTAGGTACTTGGCAACGTGGCTGGAGAGGTTGTGCAAGTCCCAACGAGTCGGGACACTAGCAGGGGATTCCAAAACGTGCTATAACGCCCTCAGGGAAAGCAATGCGCCACGATGGTGCAGTATTGCCCTGGTGCGAAGCACGCTCCCGAAGGCTGCGCAGAGCCAAGCATAGGAGGCCTCATGACGGTAGACGACATCAAACACATTGCCGTAGTGGGCGCCGGGCTTATGGGGCACGGCATTGCCCAGGAGTTTGCTCTGGCAGGCTACCAAGTCGGCCTCCACGACCTCACGGGGGAGCGCCTGCAACATGCCGTGAAGCAGATTGAAGACAACCTCCTGATGCTTGAGCAGGCCGGCATGGTAGCCCGTGAGCAGGTCCGGCCTGCCCTGGCCAGGGTCCATACCAGCACTACCCTTGAACAGGTCGTTGCCAACGCCGACGTGGTCATCGAGGCAGTCACCGAGGACCTGAGTATCAAGCAGGAGATATACGGCAAGCTTGACCGAGCATGCCCTGACAGGACCATCTTCGCCAGCAACACCTCCACTTTCATGCCAAGCAAGCTGGCGGCCGCCACCCATCGGCAGGACCGGGTGCTGGTGGCCCACTACTTCAACCCGCCATACCTGCTGCCACTGGTGGAGCTGGTGCGCAGCCAGGAGACCTCCGACGAGACGGTGCAGACGATGTACGCGCTGCTGAAACGGGTGGGCAAGCGGCCAGTGGTAGTCAAGAAGGAGGTGCCCGGGTTCATCGGTAACCGCCTTCAGGTGGCCCTCTTCCGGGAGGCCCTAGCCCTGGTGGAGCAGGGCATCGCCACACCAGAGGACGTGGACACTGTGGTCAAGAACAGCTTTGGCCGGCGACTGGCGGTGGCTGGGCCCTTCGAGGTCTTCGACATGGGTGGGCTTGATACCATCCTGGCCGTAACTACTCAGCTTGTGCCTGAGATCAGCTCCTCGACTGAGGTCCCAGCCCTGTTGCAGGAGAAGGTCCATCAGGGCGAGCTGGGCGTAAAGAGCGGGAAGGGCTTCCACCAATGGCCAGCAGAGGCCGCCCAGGCCCTCCGGCAGCGGTTCAGCCGCGCCCTTCTCCAGATGTCGAAGTGGCCCTGAGCGAGGCCAGGGCCACCTGGGACTTTCTGGTGCTGGCCTGAGCACGGTTGGCAGGACGAAGAAAAGCAACTCGGAGGTGAACATGAAGGCGCAGTGGATGAACCACACCGGCTTTGTGGTCAGCGACATGGCGCGCTCCCTGGCATTCTACAAGGAGATGCTGGGTCTCCAGGAGGAGCGCAACCTTATTGCAGAAGGGGAGTGGATCTCACAGGTGGTGGGTTACCCCAACGCCCGCGTCCACATCGTCTACCTGGGCCTAGGCGACGGCCGCCACGCCTTGGAGTTGCTCCAGTACCTGAACCCCGAGGGGAAGAAGACAAAGGCGCCGGCTGAGCGCAGAGACGTGGGCGCCACCCACCTGGGCTTCATTGTGGATGACCTGGCGGCCTTCCACCGGGAGCTTGCCGCCAAAGGAGTGAAGTTCGTCACCCCACCCCTGTTCCGGGAAGTCCAGTACCCCTGGGCCAGGGCAGCCTGCTACCTGCACGACCCCGACGGCAACGTGGTGGAGTTCATTGAGCGGCCACCGGCGCCGCCCGGCTCCCATCTGTCGTAGATGCCGGGGCGGGTCCCGGTGCCACGGGCACTTTTCTTCGTCCAAGGAGGGGTAGCAGAATTAGCCGGCGTCAGGGGCCGGTGGCGCCGGCCTCGGACTCGGGCGGGGCAGCCCGCTCTTCGCGAGTAGCCCAGGTGAAGAAGACCGCCGCCAGCGCCACCAGGTAGACGATGCCGGCGAAGACCCACATGAGGAGCCCACCAATCTGTTGGTCATCCAGCGGCGAAAGGTCGAAGACCCGAGGGGCGTTGGCATACGTGTAAAGCGCCCTGTCAGCCAGGGTAATGGGCGCTCCCACCAGGAGGCCAGGGATGGTCTGGAAAAAGAGGTAGAGCATCTGGCCACCGTAGCCCAGGCGGGGAACCTGGGGCAGCATCCCCAGCACCGGCCACCAGAAGATGACCGCTGTGACCATGAAGGTGAGATGCTCCAGAATATGGAACCCCAATTGGCGCAGCCCCAAGTCATACAGGGGAGGTAGGTGCCACACGGCGAAGGTGACGTTGAATAGGAGGAATGCCACCAGGGGCCGCGTCAGCCACCGCCCCCAGTGCCTGGCGCCTGGAACACCCAGGGCATAGCGCAGCAGCCACGCCGGCGCGCCCAGCAGCAGCAGCGGCGGCATCGCTAGCGTCAGCAGCAGGTGTTGCACCATGTGGGCACTGAACAGGTAGTGGTCGCTCAGCTCGTCAAGGGGGGAGCCAAGGGCAACGAACAGGAATACGGCACCGAGGGTCCATGCAATCGCCCGACGCGCCTCGAAACGGTCCGGGCCGCCCAGCCTGCGGCGCCACGGCCCCATCGCCAGGAGGTAGAGCACCTCCAGGGCGGCTACCCCTACCAGGATACTGGGGTGCACATGCCAGTCTGTCCAGGAGAACTGCACCACCCCGTCGGGCATAACCGCCTCCTGCTGCCCAGCACCTCCCGCCCACACGGCGCTCGTCGTTGCTCTCTACGCGAACATGGTCCGGAAGAGGGCCATCAGGGCCACGATGACCGCCGCTGCCAGCACCAGCCCAATGGCAAACAACCCCGAGAAAAGCCGACTGTCAAACTTCAGGTGCATGTAGAACAGGACCACACCGGCGAACTTGGTGGCCGAGAGCGCCAGGAAAACCGGGACAACAACGGGGCGCAGGGCCTGCATGTAGAAGACCACCACCTCAAGGGCGGTAATGGCCCCCAGTACCGCGGCCACCTTGATGTACGTGAACGGCGTAGGGTGGGCCGGCTCCCGCCGCTGTAGCCTATGCTCCATAGTGTGTCATTTCCTCCCTAATGCCAACAGCCGGGCAGCCTCTAACCTGGCGTGGCTTACTCCGCCACACCGAGCAAGTAGACCACGGTGAAGATGACAATCCAGACGACGTCCACGAAGTGCCAGTACAGCCCGGCCAGCTCCACGTTCAGGCTGCTCTCACGGGCCAAGCCACCGCGCAGCGAGTACCCCACCAAAGACAGCAGCCAGATAACGCCCACCATCACGTGGGCGCCGTGGAACCCCGTGAGGGTGAAGAAGGTGGTGCCGAAGAGGTTGGTACGTGGAGTCAGGCCCTCCAGGACGAAGGTCCTGAACTCGAAGGCCTGGAAACCCAGAAAGGTGATGCCCAGGACTGCCGTGGCCAGCAGCCACACCCGCATCGCCCGCACGTCGCCCCGCTGGATGGCCGCCAGTGCCAGGACCATCATCAGACTGCTCATCAGCAGGACAAAGGTACTGACCGAAGTCACCGGGATGTTCAGAACGTCCTTGGGATAGGGGCCCACCAGGCTCTTGCCCCCGTACACCAGGTAGGTGGCGATGAGCGAGCCAAAGAACATGCACTCGGAGCCCAGGAAGGTCCACATCAGCAGCTTCCGGTGGTCGAGGCCGGTGGCTGGTCCGTGCTGCTCCCCCACTTCGCGGACCGGGGCAGTCTGTTCCATTGCCTTCCTTGGCCTCACCTAGCTTCCCTCCGCCTTCGAGGCTGGCTCAAAGGCCCAACCGTAGATACCGGCTAGCGCCACGGCCAGCCCAATGCCGCTGAGGGCCAGATGGTAGACCAGTCCGTAGGCAGCAATGGTGATGCCCAAAGGCACTACAATGGGCCAGTAGGAGGGGCTGGGCATGTGGATGCCGTGATGGCCGGCATCGCTGCTTCCAAGGGATGAGGCGACTGGACCATCGCTGGTGCCGCCATCGTTGCGGTGGACCGGCCCGTCGCTGATAGCTCCCACGGGCGCTGCTACTGCACGTCGCTGCTTCTGCTCCCACCAGGGGTCGCGGCTGTGCACCGCGGGGATGGCCTCGAAATTCCACGCCGGCGGCGGTGAGGGAATGGACCACTCCAGCGTCCTTCCATCCCACGGGTCGGCAGAGGCCCGCTCGCCGCGCCGGTAGCTCCGCACGACGTTGTGAAGGAAGACCAGGATGGACAGGGCGATGACGAAGGCACCTATGGTGGAGAGAAAGTTCGCCAGGTCCCACCCCATGCCCGCAGGATAGGTGTAGATCCGCCGCGGCATGCCCCAGAGGCCCAGGAAGTGCATGGGGAAGAAAGCCAGGTTCATGCCCACGAACATCAGCCAGAAGTGCAGCTTGCCCAGCCCTTCGTGCAGCATCCGCCCCGTTATCTTCGGGAACCAGTAGTAGGCTCCCGCAAACAAAGCGAAGATGGCGCCGCCAAACAGCACATAGTGGATGTGGGCTACCACGAAGTAGGTGTCCTGCTGCTGGGCGTCCGAGGGCGCGACCGAGTGCATGACCCCACTG
>JACQUK010000089.1 GCA_016210325.1 Chloroflexota bacterium | reverse complement strand
GCCTGAAGGCGGGGGTCGAAGATGCTTTTCCGAACCATTCTTAGGCACTTGGCATACCTCACGGCTAAGGGTGGGCAAAGCCATCCCGACGGCTTCGGTCTCAAGGCGGTAGAGCGTAGGGGGGTGGGGGATGACGAGGGGCAGCACGCTTAGCAGGCAGCACGAGGTGGTAGGGCTGGCCCCAGCAGCGCTGCTGGAACTCTACTCGCTCATGACCATGACGCGCCTGTTCGATGAGCGGGTGTGGACACTGAACCGCCAGGGCAGGATTGCCATCGCCGCTTCGTGCCAGGGCCATGAGGCAGCCCAGATGGGCAGTGCCCTGGCGTTGCGGCGGGGCCACGACCTGTTCTTCATCTACTACCGCGACCTGGCGGTCTCCTTCACCCTGGGGGTGACGCCCAGGGAGATGATGCTGAGCTTCTACGGCAAGGCGGGCGAGCCCTTCAGCGGCGGGCGGCAGGTCTTCATGCACGGCTGCTATCCCACGCTGCGCATCTACAACCCCTCCAACGTGGTCGGCGCCCATCTGCCCCAGGCAGCAGGAGCAGCCCTCGCTACCAAGATGCGGCGCGAGGACGCCGTGGTGATCGCCTACTTTGGCGACGGGGGGGCCAGCCCCGGCGATTGCCACGAGGCCATGAACTTCGCCGGCGTTCACAGGCTCCCCATCATCTTCTTCTGCGAGAACAACGGGTGGGCAATCTCTGTGCCGCAGCGACGGCAGATGGCCATTGAGGACATAGCACAGCGGGCCTGCGGGTACGGCTTTCCCGGCGTGACGGTCGACGGCACAGACCTGCTGGCAGTCTACCAGGCCACCAGAGAGGCGGCGGCCCGCGCCCGGCGAGGCGAGGGGCCGACCCTCATCGAGGCCAAGGTAGCGCGGCTGATGCCCCACACCACCGACGACAGCGACCTCTACCGTGGCAAGGAGTACGTGGAGGCCTTGAGGGTCACCCGCGACCCGCTGCAACGCCTTAAGGAATACCTCCGGATGGAAGGCGCCATGGACCAAAGTACCGAGGAGGACATCGTGGAGCGGGCCAGGCAGGCGGTGGAGGATGCTACCGCCTACGCCGAGACCGCGCCGTGGCCAGACCCGGCGGAGCTTTCTGAGCACGTACAAAGCTCAGAGCGCCAGGTGGCGTAAGCGAAAGCCCGCTAACGCGGACGGGCGCGGAAAAGAGCCGGCATGGCCTCTGGAACGACCAATTTGGGAGACTCGTTGTTAAAGTAGCGAGATAAATCGGCGACAGGAAGTCGCAGAGAGGAGATGGAACGCTGACCAAAGCGCCTTAGTGTAACCGGACCGTGGGCCATCGTGCGGAGGAGGTTGGAGGAGATGAGGAAACGGACGGTACTGGGGTTCTGGCTCCTGTTAGTAGCATTGACCGTGGCGCTGGTATCAGCGACTCCACTTCGGGCGTCGGGCGGCGAACCGCCGGACATCATCGAGTTCGAGACCATGTTCCCTGTCATGGGGCCGTGGCTCGGTGTTGCAAACCCGATACGGGGCGTGAACGGCGGCGGCCTGCCCTGGGCCATTGACCGAGCGGAGGGCGAGCTACAGACGAACGGCAGCTTGAAGGTGGAGGTCCGCGGGCTGGTGCTGGCTGACCACCCAATGGTGCCCGAGGCCCTCAGGCTGACCAACCCCGTGGCGGAATTCCGCGCTCTGCTGAGCTGCATATCCCATGACATGGAGGGGCACCCCACCGTGGTGAACGTAAGCACTGACCCGTTCCCGGCCACCCCGGAGGGAGACGCCAAGATCGAGGCGATGGTGGAGCTGCCACACCCCTGCCTGGCGCCCATCATTTTCGTCATGACACCGACTGGCAGGTGGCTTGCCGTCACAGGTGACATGGGGATGTAAACACGGAACACTGGCCTGACCAGTGCCCGCACACAACGAGAGGGGTGCCCGTCCCGGTGCCCCTCTCGTTGTCATGCAGTACCCACGATGAGGAGTGTCACCCTCTTTGCGGGGACGGCGGGACACTGCGGAGAGACGGATGGCCTGGGTCGGGCGCGCCACGGTACGCACTGCCCTGGAGAACGGCCATTGCCCTGCGGTCCTTGTCCGGTCGCTGACGGGCGGCCATGTCCTTCCCTAGAGCCGGGTGATGGAGGCGAGCCAGGCTTTCACTCTTGGCACCTCCAGGTTGGTCTCAAACTCCGCCGGCTGAATGTAGTTGACCCTCCACCCACTCTTGAACGTCTCCCTGATCTCTGCCTGGGTAACACGCCGCGGCCCCCAGGAGCCCGGCTCGTGCTCGCTAAAGCACACCATCAGGTACGTTCCTCCTGGGCGGAGGCACGAGGCTAGGCTTTCGGCAAAGACCGGGCGCTCCTCATCTGAGAAGATATGAAAGAGCCCAGAATCAATGACCGTGTCGAAGCTCCTCCCCAAGGCCCCAAGCCGAAGGGCGTCCGTTACCTGGAAGCTCACGTTGATGTGGCGTGCTCTGGCCTTCTCCTGCGCTTTTTGGATGGCCAGAGGCGAGGCGTCTATGCCCCACACATCGTGGCCCTGCTTGGCCAAGTACAGGGCATTCTCGCCAGTGCCGCAGCCCACATCCAGCACAGAGCCCTGTACCTGGCCGGACCGTGCAAGATGCATGAGAATGCCCTGCGGCCGACCGATGTCCCAGGGCGGCGTGCCCTGGTAGGCCGCATCGAAAAGCGCCACCTAATCCCTCCGAGATCCAACGCCTTTCAGGCAAGAGACAGTGATTGTAGGTCCGGCGGCGAAAGGCTTTGGTCGAGGCTTGTATGTCATCTTACCACCGTGCAGGCAGAAGAGTCCCTTGCCCTTTGCCCAACCCCAGGGCTCGGGCCGCAGGCAGTCCACCCTGCGCCTCACGCTGCAATTCCAAGCAGCAGCTTCGCAACTCGATACTAAACCGTCTCCAAACCATTCACAGTGGTGAAATCAAGCTAGACCTAGAACCGGGTTCTAGGTCGCAGACACTGGTTCCCTCCCCCACGCCGCATGATACTGAACTAGGCTTCGAACGGACCAAGTCTGTCTTCGAGGCCGGCGGGGGTGGCCGTGGTTCTCCACCAAGGCACTGGTGGCCAGCACATTCTAAGTTTTGGGACTGAGGAGGCGCGCACGTGAAGGTCCTATCCAGGGGTCTGCTCGTCGTGTTCCTGGCATTCTTGTTCGTTTGGCCGGCAAGTGCGGCGGTCCAATCCGTGGGGCCGGTGGACCCTGCCAATGGGTTCCCCCAATACTACAGCGATAGCAACAACCTGGCCCTCCAACTCTGTCTGGACAACAATGGCTTCTGTGTCCTGCCACCCACCGAGAAGTTCGGCGGCGTGGTCACCTACGATCCTTCCAAACCTGTTGCCTTCCCTTCCAACTATCCCAGCGAGGCCTTCTACTTCATTGCCGATTCTGATGTCATCCGCGTCGGCCCCAACCGCGCCGGCAAGGCCATCCTCCGTGTCGCCCTGGAAGGCGCCTTCGGGACCCTCAACCCGGTCGGTGCGCCCGCACCCGGCCAGCAGATGACCTTCCTCCGCGTCAACCTTAAGAAGATCAACGGCCTGAAGCCCAACAGCACCTACACCATCACCTACCCCTACGGCACGTTCACCGTCCGGACCGACGTGTTCGGCAACACTGTCCGCGGCCTTGCGGGACAGGCGTACCGGACAGAGGACGGTTGTGCTGCCACCCCCTGCGATTTCACCATGCTCCTTCCTGCACCAACAACCCACATCGGGCCGTTCCTGACCTGGACGGGCCTTCCTCCAGGCGGCCTTGTGGACCCGGTCACCGGCAACCACTACGTCAGTGACGGCGTCACGCCCCACACAGTCACGGGCAGCCCGCTCATTGATGCCAGGACGGGCCAACCGCAGAACTTCTTCCGCATTGATGGCCCTGACATCGGCGGAAGGGGGATTAACACCATCCAGACGAACCTCTGGACCCTCTCCGGCAAGATAGCTCCTGCGCCGGGGCCGGTAGCGCCGGAGCTAACGTCCATCACTGTGGAGCCCGCTGCGCCAGCCCTTCTGGCCGGGGCAAGCCAGCAGTTCACCGCAGTAACCCGCGACCAGTTCGGCAATCCAATCCCTGCCGTGGTGGTATGGAGCAGCAGCGACCCGGCGGTCGGCACCATTGACTCGGCCACCGGACTGTTCCTGGCCGTGGCCCCCGGTGTGACCACCGTCACCGCTACCAGCGGCGCCGTTAGCGGGAGCGCCCTGGTGACCGTGATGAGCGCCGACGCTCCAGGCATCAACGCCGTGGGGCCGGTGGACCCGGCCAACGGCTACCCCCAGTGGTACCGCGACAGCAACAACCTGGCCCTCCAGCTTTGCCTGGACAACAACGCGTTCTGTATCCTGCCGACCACAGAGAAGTTCGGTGACGTCGTCACCTTCGACCCCGGCAAGCCCATCGTCTTCCCCAGCAACTACCCCAGCGAGGCCTTCTACCTGATTGCCGATTCTGATGTCATCCGCGTCGGCCCCAACCGCGCCGGCAAAGCCATCCTTCGCGTCGCCCTGGAAGCGGCCTTCGGGACCCTCGACCCCGTCGGTGCCCCGGCCCCGGGCCAGCAGATGACCTTCCTCCGGGTCAACCTTAAGAAGATCAGCGGCCTCGTGCCCAACAGCACCTACACGGTCAGCTACCCCTACGGCACGTTCACCATCCAGACCGATGCCTTGGGCAACACCGTCCGCGGCCTTGCGGGACAGGCGTACCGGGCAGAGGACGGTTGTGTTGGAACTCCCTGCGACTTCACTATGCTCCTCCCCGCCCAGACGACCCATATCGGCCCCTTCCTGTCCTGGACAGGCCTTCCCGCAGGTGGTCTGGTGGACCCGGCCACCGGGAACCACTACGTCGGTGACGGCGTCACGCCCCATACGGTCACGGGCAGCCCACTGATTGATGCCAGGACGGGCCAGCCACAGAACTTCTTCCGCATTGATGGCCCCGACATCGGCGGAAGGGGGATTAACACCATCCAGACGGACCTCTGGACCCTCTCGGGCAAGATAGCTCCACCAGCCCCGTAAGGTGGCACGGTAGACAGGAGAGAGCAGACACAAGAGAGACGCCGGGGCTAGCGCCCCGGCGTCTCTCTGTTTGTGGTCAGCCTGGCTGTCCAGAGATGTCGTGGGCAGGGGACGGCGCACGGCTCGTGGGCGCTATTCCCGCCAATCTAGCCACCATTGAACGGACATGGGGCATGCCGATGTTTCCTACCCTGTGGCCGCCAGCCGCTGCTCATTCCTGATGGTGACGGCCGGATTGGGATTGACCGCGGGAACAGAAAGGCCACGTTCCTTCAGAAGAGCGCTGTGCTCTTCCATCCCCCACTTCGCCTGGTAGATGCAGTCTTCCACCGAGTGCCCCACGCCTGTGAAACCTTCCAGATCAGGGGAATAGAATCCAAAAAACGTTGGGGCTTTCGTCGTTTCTATGACCATTCAGCCTGTGCTTCATACCTGTCGGGGTAGTCGCACGCCCAAGTCCCGGCATATCTTCCTCGCCAGGAAGTCGTTGATCTCGCGGTGGCGAGGTACAGTGGACACCCTGCCGCTATCCATGTTGACGATGACGGTGTGCCTGCTCCCTTCTCGATAGACAACGCAGCCTTCCCTGAGAAGGTGGTCGAGCAGGTCCCTGCGTTTCAACCTCAGGCTTCCACGACGATGGTCTTCTTATAGACCTTTGTTGGTGGCTCCTTCGCCCTAAGGCCCTGCTGGGCTTCAAGCACCAGGGTAATGGCCTCCCTCAGGTTGTCAGAGACCTCTTTTAAGGTCCGCCCTTGGGTGTTGACCCCTGGCAGGCCGTCCACGTACCCTACATACCACCGACCTCTTTTCTCGATTGTAGCAGTGAACCTTTTGGCCATCCCCACACCCCCTTCCTCATACCGAGAAGTACATGCGCCGTCTTGAAGTCGCCCTACCACTGCACGAACATCGGCATGACCACGTGCACATAGCCCGTGGAGTCCAGCGGTCTGAAGACGCCAGGGCTGGACGAGGTGGTCACCTCGAGCGCCACCTCTTCCGCGTTCATGGCCTGGAGGGCATCCAGCAGGTACTTGCTGTTGAACGCAATCTTGGCCTCTGGCCCCTCCACCTTAGCGTCCAGCTCACCGGCATTCTCACCCACCTCCTCGGCCACGGAGACCACCTTCATGCTGCCCGGCTGGCCCGGCAGCATGTGGAGGCGGATGATGCCGCTGCCATCCCGCGCGAAGATGGAGGCGGTCCTGGTGGCCCGAAGGAAGTCCTGCATATTGACGACGCCTCGGGTGGTGTAGCCCTGCGGGATGAGCTGCTTGTAGTTGGGGAAGGTCCCCTGGATCAGCTGGGAAACGAGTTCAGCGCTCTTCAGCCGAAAGAGCGCCTGGCTCCGCGATGGTGCCACCACCATCTCCACCGGCTCCTCCTGGTCCCCTAGCAGCCGCTGGACCTCCTGGAGGGTGCGTGCGGGGACAATGAAGGCGCTGGCTTCGCCGGCAGGAGCCTTGAGCTGCGCCGTATGCACTGCCAGACGGAAGCCGTCTGCCGCGGCCAAGGTGACGCCGCTATCCTCTAGCTCCACCTTGACACCAGTGAGCACAGGCCGCGAGTCCTCGGTGGCGGCAGCGAACACTACCTGGTTGATGGCCAGACGCAGCCCCTTGGGCTCCAGTTGCACCGTGCTCCCTCCCTCGACAGAGGGAATGGGGGGGAACTCCTCGGAGTCAGTGCCGTTAATCTTGGCCTGGAACCGCGCGCAGGCCAGCTTGACACCTCGGGGCCGCTGGGTCCCCTCGATGTCAATGCGCTCGTTGGGCAACGAGTTCACGAACTCGGTAAGCAAGCGCGCAGGGACGGTCACCGCGCCCTCGGCCTCAACCTGCGCCCCTACCCAGGTGTTGATGGCGATCTCCAGGTTGGTGGCCGACAGCTTCAGACGCGCCTGGTCGGTCTGGAGCAGCACGTTCTGGGTGATGGGCAAGGTGGTCCGGGTGGCCACCGCCCTCGCGACGACCGCCAGCCCCTTGCTCAGGTTCTCCTGGAGACACATCGCCTTCATTTCGAATACACTCCTCACCCTTCGAGGCTCGTTGCCACGCGGGCCTTCTATTAACGGCTGCCCACCAGGCACCTTAGGCCGGTTCTAGTATAGCTACCCCCTCCAAAGCGTCAATGTGTAGGCTGCTCTCCCCTGCTATACTTTCACTCGTCAGCTCAGTCAAGGCGTGCTGCGGCCCTGCTGACATTGTCCGCTCACCCTGAGTCCCGACTTGTCGGGACTCACCACGAGGGAAGCCAGGGCAGGATGCGGACGAAGCCGTGTACTTCGCGGGTCCTGGGAGCATCGTGTCTGGGAAGCCCAAGGGGTGGACTGGTCGGGGAATTCAAGTGTGTGTCGGTGTGGCATCCTGATGCGGCGTCAGGCCAGCCAGGGGTCACGCCACCACTCTGGGTGGCGCAGCAGCCACTCCAGCCCCTTGCGGGTGTCGCTGGCCAGGCGCGCCTTCTCGCAGCAGAGCACACGTAGCTTGGAGAGCCAGTACAGGAACGGCTTCCGCTCTTCTGGGGGCAGGCCAGCAGCCCCATCATGGTGGTGCTCGGCCAGATAGCGGGCCACCAGGGGCTCGCAGGACTCACCGTAGACCCGCAGGAAAGCCTCGTTGGTGACATCAGCACGCGCCACCAGTCCCCGGCTCATCCATTCTTTTTGCACCTCTGCGGTTACGGCCCGTTGCAGGGACCTCTCGACCACCACGCCGTACCAGAAGTTCAGGAATGCCCGGTGCTTGTCGGGGCCAAGGAGTTCTTGCAGCAGCGCGTTGGATGTGCCTTTGAAGAGATGTCCCGGCCGCAGCACCTGCGTCCCTTGACGCGCCGGCACCAGGCCGTCCACCTCGTGCAGGAGGCGATGGACCAGCGCAGGCCAGTCGAAGGCCTCCCCGGCGATGAGATAGCGGTAGCGACGGCCGCGGTAGTCCTCCTCGGCGACCGTCCACTGCCCCATGGCGGTCAGCAGCGCCAGAGACCACGGCTGGCCTTGCTCCAGGGCTTCTCGCAACCCCTGGATAACCTGCGAGCCAGAAGATGCCTCCGGTGGAAGGCCAGCCTGAGTAGCGTTGTGGTCTTGCGTCATGGACGCTTCCGCCTGACCCAGGCCATGAACTCAGCCAGCGGCTGTGTATTCACGACGTGTTGGGGTCCGCACCAGCCTCGTCGAGCGGTCGCCACTCCAAAGCGGACCTGGGCCAGTTGCTCCCGCCGGTGGGCGTCGGTGCTGACGACCAGGGGTACTCCCAGGTCCTTGGCTCGCAGCACGTGGACATCCTTGAGGTCAAGGCGGTCCGGCGAGCTGTTCACCTCCAGCGCAACGTCCGTCTCTAGCGCGGCCTTGAAGACCGCCTCCATGTCCAGGTCAAGGGGAGGCCGCTCACCAAGCAGGCGCCCAGTAGGGTGGGCCAGCACGTGCAGGTAAGGGCTGTGCATCGCCCGGACCACCCGTTCCGTCAGCTTCTCACGCGGCTGACCGAAGGCCGAGTGCACCGAGGCGATCACAATATCTAGCTCCGCCAGCACCTCGTCAGGAAAGTCCAGGGAACCATCGGCACGGATGTCCACCTCAGAACCCTGGAGGACACGGATGCCAAAGCGCTCCTCCAAAGACCTCAATACACTGCGCTGCTCCCGCAGGCGCTGTAGCGTGAGCCCGTGGGCCACACCAAGGCCCTGGGAGTGGTCGGTGATGGCTACGTACTGGTAACCCCGTTCCCTGGCGGCAGCCACCATGTCCTCAAGGGAATCGCGGCCGTCGCTCCAGTCTGAGTGGACATGCAGGTCGCCCTTGAGGTCTCGTGCCTCCACCAGGCGAGGCAGGGCGTGCTTGGCCGCCAGCTCCACCTCGTGCATCCCCTGGCGAAGCTCCGGCGGAATCCAGTCCAGCCCCAGGCGGCCGTAGAACGCCTCCTCCGTCGAGAGCTTCTCCTGCACCCCAGTGGCCATGGTGGTGATACCGTACTCGTTCAGCGAGAGTCCCACGCGCAGGGCATACTCGCGAAGGACAATGTTGTGCTCCTTGCTCCCCGTGAAGTACTGGAGCATGGAGCCAAAGCTGTCTTCCTCCACGATGCGCAGGTCCACCTGGAGGCCCGCGGCCACCACTACACTCGCCTTCTTGGGGCCGTGGACCAGCACATCAACCACCAGAGGCAACTCGACAAAGCTGTCAATCACCCCAGCCCCGTCAGGCGCCACGGCCATGATGTCTATGTCACCGATTGTCTCCTGCATGCGACGCAGGCTGCCGACGGGGATAGCTGTGCGCATCTGCGGGCACTGTTCCTGGAGAGCCGCGATGACCGCCTCGGCCACCGGCAGCGCCTTGCCCAATGGAATGCGACGCTCCTTGCTGCGTAGGGAGCGGATGGCCTTGAGGATGTTCTGGGCCGACTTCTCGCCCAAGCGGGGCAGCGCTGCCACCCGACCATCCAGGAGGGCCTGCTCCAGCTCCTCGACGGTGCTGATGCTCAGCTCCTGCACCAGACGTCCAGCGGTCTTGGGGCCAACGCCGGGTATCTCCATGACTTCCAGTACCGCGCTCGGGAACTCCGCTTTCAGCTCTTCGTAGGCAGAGACCTTGCGCGTGGTGACATACTCCGCGATCTTTTTGGCAATAGCCTCGCCAATGCCGGGGATCTCCTGAAGGTCCTTGCCCTCGCGCACCATCAGCTCCAGGGACTCTGGGAGCTGGGTGATGGTACGAGCGGCCCGCTGGTAAGCGCGAATCTTGAAGACAACGTCTCCTTTGAGCTCCAGGAGGCCCGCCATGTTCTCGAAGACCTTTGCCACCTGCTCGTTGGTCACCGGCATGGCCGTCGCCCTCCAGCCTCCTGGCCCCCTCAATCACGCCGCTCTGGCCCTGCCTGGGGCAGCCGAGCAGTTGCGCGGCTTGCTCCCTGAAGGCCAGGGCGTAGCTCGCGTCGCCACACGAACCGAGTCCCGTACCAGGACTCGGTAAGTCCCAGGTCCTTGTTATCCACCAGGCCCAGGGGGAGGAGCACCTCTTGGACTTGCTGAAAAGTTGGCCCTGGCAGCCCGGAGCGCTTCTTGGGCACGGCCGCCCACAGCGCCCCGTCCGGCTTCAGCATTTGGGACAAGGCGGGCAGCACAGCCACGCTCTCGGGGCCTCCCGAAAGCCAGACCAGCACCACGTCAAAGGGGGCCTTAGTCCCTTCGGGGCCCGTGACCACAGAGCAGTCCGGCGGGAGGGCCGATTCCAGCTCCCTCCGGAAGGGTCCCGGGAGATCCACGAGGTAGAGACGATGCCCCACCTTCACGCCCAGCTTTCTTGGCAGCCCAACATCCACTTACACACTGGCCCCGTGGCACTTCTTGTACTTTTTCCCCGAGCCGCAAGGGCATGGCTCGTTACGCCCCACCTTGCGCCCACCAGCCGCCACCGCCTCCCGTCCGCTGCGGGCCACTGCCGCCATAGGGCTGGGCCGGACCCGCGAAGCAGGCCGTGCCGGCGTTCCCTGCTGGGGGTGCACCACCAGGGAGGCATGGTAGATGGTCCTGGCCACATCATGCTGGATCCGCGCGAGAAGCTCCTGGAACATTTCATGGCCTCGGGTGCGGTAGGCCACCAGGGGGTCCCGCTGCCCCGCTGCCTCCAGGCCTACCCCCTGCCGGAAGCCCTCCATGGTCGTCAGGTGCTCTACCCAGTGGGAGTCAATGGTGCGCAGGAGCACCACCCGCTCCAGCAGCCGCATCTGCTGAGGCTCCATAGACTCCTCACGCTGCTGGTAGAGCCGCTTGGCGAAGTCCAGAAGGTGCTGCTCCATCTCGTCCCGGCTCAGCCGCCGGAGCTGCTCCTTCTCCAACTCGGCTGGCAGGGGGAAGATGGCCTTTAGCTCATGCTCCAGGCCCTCCAGGTTCCAGTGCTCCGGGTCGTGGCCTTCCACATAGGTAGCCAAGAGATGCTGCAACTCTCGTTCTACCATCCCCTGGATGTTCCCTTTGAGGTCGGCGCCAATCAGGACCTTGTTCCGCTCAACGTAGATGACGTCCCTGTGGCGGTTGACCACGTCATCGTAGTCCACCAGGTGCTTGCGGATCTCGAAGTTGTAGGCTTCTACCCGGACCTGAGCGTTCTCGATGGCCTTGCTCACCATGGTGTTCTTGATGGGCTGGTCGTCGGGGATCCCCGCCCAGTTCATCACGGTCTTGATGCGCTCGCCACCGAAGCGGCGCATCAGGTCATCCTCCAGAGAGACGAAGAACTGAGAGGAACCGGGGTCCCCCTGGCGCCCCGCGCGGCCCCGGAGCTGGTTGTCAATCCGCCGGGCCTCGTGTTTCTCCGTGCCGATGACGTGGAGGCCACCCAACTCAACTACCTTTCGGTGCTCCTCGTCCCACTGGCGCTGGAGTCGCTCCCGGCAGTCCTCTATCACCTCTTTCGGTGCAGTGTCCAGCGTGAACCCGCGCTTGCGGAGCTCCTCCTGGAGCAGACCATCGAGGTTGCCCCCCAGGATGATGTCAGTGCCGCGCCCAGCCATGTTGGTGGCGACGGTGACCCCCCCAAGATGGCCAGCCTGGGCCACAATCAGGGCCTCTTTCTCGTGGAGCTTGGCATTGAGCACCTGGTGGGGAACACCGCGCCGCTTCAGCAGTTCACTGAGGCGCTCGGACTTCTCGATGGAGGTAGTGCCCACCAGGACTGGGCGTCCCTCCTGGTGCAGCTTGACAATGTCCTCCGCCATGGCCCGCCACTTCGCATCCTCGGTCTTGTACACCAGGTCGTCCTGGTCCTGCCGGACCATGGGGCGGTGGGTCGGGATGGGCACCCCGTCCAGGCGGTAGATGCTCATGAACTCGTCCGCCGCCGTAAGGGCGGTACCGGTCATGCCCGCTAGCTTGTGGTACATACGGAAGTAGTTCTGAAGGGTAATCGTGGCGTAGGTGATGGTCTCTTGTTGGACCTTCAGCCCCTCCTTGGCTTCGATAGCTTGGTGAAGGCCATCAGACCAGCGCCGTCCGGGCATCATCCGCCCGGTGAACTCGTCCACGATGACCACCTCGCCGTCCTTCACCACGTAGTCCCGATCACGCTGGTAGAACACCAGGGCCCGAATGGCGTTCTCCACGTAGTGGGACAGGACGTAGTTATTGGGGTCGTAGAGGTTGGCGATGTTGAACGACTTCTCGACCTTGGCAATGCCGTCCTCGGCCAGTGTCAGGGTGCGGTGTTTCTCATCAACGGCGAAATCCGCCTCCCGCTGAAGGCGAGGGGCCAGTTTGGCCGCAGCCGCATAGAGCTGGGTGGACTCCTGGGCCGGGCCGCTGATGATGAGCGGCGTGCGGGCCTCATCAATCAGGATGTAGTCCACCTCGTCCACAATGGCATAGTGGAGCTCCCGCTGCACCTTCTGGGCAAGCTCCAGCACCATGTTGTCCCGCAGGTAGTCAAAACCGAACTCATGGTTCGTCCCGTAGGTGACATCGGCGCCGTAGGCCTCGCGCCGAGGGACCGGTCGGAGGTGTCGCAGGCTGGGGTTGTCTCCGGTCGCGGTAGGGTCAAAGAGATAGGCTGTCTCGTGCTGGAGACATCCCACCGTCAGCCCCAGGGCGTGGAAAACCGGGCCCATCCACTGGGTGTCCCGGCGGGCCAGGTAGTCGTTGACCGTCACCAGGTGAGTGCCCTTGCCCTCCAGCGCGTTGAGGTACAGGGGTAGAGTAGCGACCAGCGTCTTACCTTCGCCAGTCTTCATCTCAGCGATCTTGCCCTGGTGCAGCACGACGCCGCCCATGAGCTGCACATCGAAGTGGCGCAGGCCAATGGTGCGCCGTGCGGCCTCACGTACGGCAGCGAAGGCCTCGGGCAACAGGTCGTCCAGCGCTTCACCCTTGGCCAAGCGCTCACGGAACTCCGCGGTCTTGTGGCACAACTGCTCATCGGTGAGTTGCTGGAGGTCCGGCTCCAACTGGTTGATGGCCTGCACCAGAGGTTGGAGCCGGTGCGCAACTCGCTCTTCGGGCCTGCCCTTCAGGCCCGTCAACCATTTCAACATACGTCAATATCCTCAATAGCAATCGGCAAGGGCTTCCCAGGCTCCAGCTTAGCACTCCCGGCCACCAGAGGCCAGTCCCAGGTCCATGCCCCACAAGAAAGGTTGCCACTACGGCACTGGCGCAGTACAATAAGCTGCACTAATCGTCGCAGGTGAAGCAAGGAAGTTGTCATGGTAGACGCTCATCACCTCATAAAGCTCACGGTCAATCCCAAGATGCAACCCTTCCGGCCTGGCGACACTGTCATGGTCAACCTCATTGTTCAAGAGGGAGAGCGACAGCGCATCCAGACCTTTCAGGGCGTCTTGATCCGCGTGCGTGGTGGCG
Organism: Chloroflexota bacterium; assembly: GCA_016210325.1. Classification (GTDB taxonomy): domain Bacteria; phylum Chloroflexota; class Dehalococcoidia; order Lucifugimonadales; family HRBIN23; genus JACQUK01. Next base: position 4,090 of record JACQUK010000089.1, on the reverse strand, counting down.
GCCCGGCGAAGACCTTCACCGTTCGCCGCATCACGCATAATATCGGCGTGGAGCGGACGTTCTCTTACTACTCTCCGGCCATCGATAGCGTCGAGGTGCTGCGGCGCGGCCAGGTGAGGCGCGCCCGGCTCTACTACCTGCGGGGCAGGATAGGCAAGGCCGCCCGCATCAAGGAGAAGGGCTTCGCGGGGGCCACTGCCCTGGCCAGGGCAGTGCGAGATGCAGCAGCGGCCGAGAAGCCAGCCGCCCAGACCCCAGCAACGCCGCCAACGGGTGCCGCGAAGGCCCCCGCTACTCCCGGTGCACCTGCCAGCGGACCTACCGCGGCTGCACCAGCAGCAGCCCCTGCTCAGGCCCAGCCGGCGGCGGGCGCTGCATCAGAACAAGCGGAGGAGGCCAAGGCCCCCCAGCAAGCCAGTCCCTAGCATTCTTCACTGCTCAGTCGCCTGAAGCCTCACTCCTTGGGGTACCCTGCGGTGCTGGCTGACGTTGCAGTTGATGCACCCCTGGAGCCGGGACGTACCCTGACCTACCTGGTCCCACCAGGGCTAAGCCTCTCGGCCGGCTGCGCCGTGTGGGTGCCGCTGGGGTCTCGTCTGGCCCAGGGAGTCGTCTTCGAACTGCGCCAGGGGCCTACCGAAGACCTCCGTCCTCTGGCCGGTCTCATTGACCCGGCGCTGGCGTTGCAGCCCCACCAGCTTGCCCTGGCGCGCTGGACCAGTGACCACTACTTGGCCCCGCTCTTCGAGTCCGTCTCCCCGATGCTTCCTCCCGGCTTCCGTCGGCGGGCACGGCCGCTCTTCACCGCCACGCCTGAAGCGGCACAGGAGGCCCCAGCCGAGCTTGGTAAGCTTGCGCGTCGCACCCTTGACTACCTACTCGAGGCCCACCAGGCCGGCCTGGAGGAGGTCAAAAAGGCGCTGGGTCCAGGGTGCCAGCAGGCCCTCAAGGAGCTGGTGGAGCGTGGGCTGGTCGGGCAGCAGTGGCAGTGGGAAAGGCCCCGGACACGGCCCCAGATGGTGCCCATCCTCAAGCTGGCGGTACCGGCCGCAGAGGCACTGGCCGCCCTCCCAAGGCGTTCCCCGCGCCAGGCAGCCCTGCTGGAGCACCTTGCCCACGATGGACCCCAGCCCGCGACGCTGCTCCGCAAGGAGTTCGGCGCCTCCACGGTGGCCGCGCTACTCGCCCGTGGGCTGGTGCAGCAGGAATACCAACAACGCCAGCGTGACCCCCTCGCGGCAATGACCTACGCGCCGCCCGTTCAACTGACCCTCACCCCCGCACAGGCGCAAGCCGTCGCAGCCATCAGCGCCGCTCTGGAGGGCCGGGCCAGCGAGCGGGCCTTCCTACTCCGGGGCGTGACCGGCAGCGGCAAGACCGAAGTCTACCTTCGGGCGCTGGCCCACTGCCTGGCCCTGGGCAAGCGGGCCCTGGTGCTTGTCCCTGAGATCGCCCTGACCCCGCAGTACATCCAGCGGCTTGGCTCGCGCTTCCCCGGCAAGCTGGCGTTGCTGCACAGCGGCCTCTCGCCAGGCGAGCACTACGACACCTGGTGGCGCGTTCGGCGAGGCGACTTCCCCATCGTGCTAGGCTCTCGCGGGGCCATTTTCGCCCCGCTGTCCGACCTGGGCCTGGTTGTCATGGACGAGGAGCACGAGTGGACCTTCAAGCAGAGCGACGCCAGCCCCCGCTACCACGCCCGCGACGTGGCGCTGAAGCTGACTGCGCTGACTGGCGCGGCGCTGGTGCTGGGCAGCGCCACGCCCTCGCTAGAGAGCACCTACCTTGCTCAGCAGGGAGTCTTCCGCCACCTGCTCCTCCCGCACCGACTGGCGGCTGGGCCGGACGGCAGGCCAAAGACCATCCCGCTGCCCCAGGTTGACGTGGTGGACATGCGCGAGGAGCTGAAGGCCGGCAACCGCAGCATCTTCTCCCACGCTCTGGCCGAAGCGCTGCGCTCGGCGCTGGACAGGGGGCAGCAGGCCATCCTGTTCTTGAACCGACGTGGCGCCGCCCCCTTCGTGCTCTGCCGCGACTGCGGTCTGGTCCTCCGCTGCCGTAGCTGCGATGTCACCCTGACCTACCATGCCACGCTGGAGCGTCTGCTGTGCCACCACTGCGGGCGACAGTCTGCGCCCCCTACAAGCTGCCCTGCCTGTGGCAGCGCCCACATCCGCTACCTGGGCATCGGGACGCAGCGGGTGGCCGAGGAGGCAGCGCGTACCTTCGGCGCCAGCGTGCTGCGCTGGGACCGCGATGCCGCCCGCCACCGACGCGCCCACGAAGAGCTGATGGAGCAGTTCGCCAGCCGTCGGGCACAGGTGCTGGTGGGCACCCAGATGATTGCCAAGGGCTTGCACCTGCCCAACGTCAGCCTGGTGGGCGTGGTGCTGGCCGACATCGGCCTGGGCCTGCCCGACCTGCGGGCCGGCGAGCACGCCTTCCAGCTCCTCTGCCAGGTGGCCGGCCGCGCGGGCCGCGCCGAGGTCCCCGGCAGGGTCATCCTCCAGACCTACAGCCCTGACCACTACGCAGTCCAGGCGGCCGCGGCGCAGGACTACGAGGCCTTCTACCAGAAGGAGATGGCCTACCGCCAGGAGCGCCTGGACCCGCCCTTCCGTCGCCTGGCCCGCCTGCTCTACCAGCACACCAACGAATCTGCATGCCAGGAGGCAGCCGGGCGCCTGGCGGGTGAGCTGCGACAGAAGGCCCTGGCCCACGGCCTCTCAGAGGCCGACATCATCGGCCCGGCGCCGGCCTTCCCCTCGCGCGTGCGGGGGCACTACCGCTGGCACATCATCCTGCGCGCGCCGGACCCAACGGTGCTGCTGCGGGACGGGCCGCTGCCCCGCGGCTGGACGGTGGACGTTGACCCCGTCAGCCTGCTGTAGCTTCAGCCTGTCTTGCTCGTTCCTGGTCTTTCAGAGGTTCTCCGGTCTCAGCCCCGTCCGACGGCCAATGCGGGCCAACATCCGTGGCCCGAGCTCCTCGCCGTCATGGAAAGCAAATACGAAGTCGGGCCACCCCTCCCGCGACAGGACACGATGCGATCCGGTCTGTCGTTTGACGGACCAACCAGTCCGGAGGAGCGCCGCCAGGACTCTTGAGGCCCGCGTACTGGACCACGTGCTCATGCGGCGCTGAACGAGATGCTCAGGAGACTCGAGGCAGCTTCACCGTGCTCCAAACGGTCGGCGAGCACCCGCAGGGCCAGCGCCTGCACCTTCGCCCGGGCTTCGTCGAGGGTCGCCCCATAGGTCATGACACCTGGTAGCTCGACCACCTCGGCGAGCCATCGTTCATCCTCTTCCTGCTCCAGCTCAATCCGAAATCTCATGCCCGTCTCCTGCGCGCCATGACAGCCGAGCGCGCCCCGCCAGTCCGAATCCCTTTTGCGCCAGCCGGATTCATTATACAAGGTGGAACGCGACTGAGCGGAGAGTCTCCGCCCTTCCAGAGAATGACTCAGAGAGAAATCCACTGGTGTTGGATGCCCGAAGGTCTGACAGACCCACCTTGGGCCACACCAGCACGCCGCTTTCCAAGCCCGTCCCCCTCTGGTAACCTCTACCACAAAGAATGGCAGGAAGAGAACGACGGAGGCACCCTTGGGCAGGACACTCCAGCAGGTCACGATGGACAAGATCGTCTCGCTGTGCAAGCGACGCGGCGTCATCTTCCCCAGCAGCGAGGTCTACGGCGGCCTGGGCAGCACCTGGGACTATGGCCCCGTGGGCGTGGAGCTGAAGCGCAACGTCAAAGAGGCCTGGTGGCGGGACAACGTGTACGCCCGCGAGGACATGGTGGGCCTGGACGCCGCCATCCTGATGCACCCCAGGACCTGGGAGGCCAGCGGCCACCTGGCCGGCTTCACCGACCCGCTCTCCGACTGCCTCCAGTGCCGCGCCCGCTGGCGTCCCGACGACCTGGCTGACCCCAAGCACTGCCCTTCCTGCGGCGGTCAGCTCACCGAGCCCCGGCGCTTCAACCTGATGTTCAAGACCTTCATGGGGCCGGTGGAGGACCAGGCCAGCACCGTCTACCTGCGCCCCGAGACCGCCCAGGGCATCTTCGTCAACTTCGACAATGT
>JACQUK010000088.1 GCA_016210325.1 Chloroflexota bacterium | reverse complement strand
TCCAGGTACTTCTGCGTCTGGGCATAGCTCAGGTTTGCACCGTACATCATGCGTGTTTTTGTGCCGCCAATCCTCAGGATGTCCGCGACAACCTGAAGGCTGGACCGGCGTGTTGCTATCTCCATGACCGGCCTCCTTCGCCAGGCGAAAGGCGTTCCTTCCGCTAGGTCAACTCCCCTCCCCCCGCTTGCGATGGCCGCCTAGTACGAAGTTGCGCAGTTTCCAAGATACGGCCTTCGCTTCGCTCAGGGTGACGAAACGAGTGCCTGTCACTCTGAGCAAAGCGAAGGATCTCGCCCCAGCTTATGGCCTCTTAGCTCTACTAGTCCCTCTGCCCCCTCTCCCGGGGCCTCCGAAGCAGGTAAAGCCCCAACAGCAGCAGCGCTAGCCCGCTCAGCAGGACTGTGAGCACTGTGGTCTGCCCCGGCGCAACGCCTCCCGTGGAGGGCAACTGGGGAGTCCGCGTTGGCGACGCGGTCCCCGTAGGCGTGGCAGTCGGGGTAGCGGTGGGTGTTGGCGTGGGCGCAACCTGTTGCTCCGGGGCAGGCACCACCACGGCGAACAGGGACAGGTGGTTGACCCGTATCCGGAGGGCCTTCCCGCTCAAGTCTAGTGAGAAGGAAGTCAACCTGGACCACGGGCCTGCCTCGGTCTCAGCGGTATACACCTCAACGTTGGCGGTATTGTTACCTATGGCGGCCAGATCGTCAACGGTCAGGGGGAGGTCAATGGTGATCTCCTTGGCCAGGGTGGTGGCCCCGCGCCGGTTCCCGCTGGCCTCGAAGAGGTTGATCTCCAGCACCCTCCTTACCTCACCTTGGGGCAGCGAGGCGATGTCCGCCGCGGGCCTGAACCGGGCCTGAATCTGGGCTGCAACAGGCAGTGTCAGCGGCGGCACCTGGATGGTTGTCCCGTCTTCAAGCAGCGCCGTTGTCTGCTCCGTAGGCTGCACCACACTGGTCACTGCCCCCTCCACCGATGGTGGAGGGATGACCTGGATGGGAGGGGGAGGGGGAGGCGGTGGCGGCGCTGCCTGCTCACCGCTGCCCGCAGTCTTTTTCATCAGGTCCTGCCGGAGACTGCTGCCACCCTGCCACGTGGCGCGCTGGTCGGTAGCCACGCCGGCCACCGAGAAGACTATCACGTCACCAGGCGTCGCGCCATCCTTTTGCGGCGTGTCCGGGTCGTCGCCCCGGACGTCCAAAGTGTAGACGGTCAGGCCCCCGGAGCTGAAGGTGGTAGTCTGTCCAAAGACCACGCCTCCCGCCGAGGCCTCCACCACCAGGTCCACTGCCGCCGCACCGCCGGTCGTGGCGTCGGTTACCGTACCATAGAAGCCGGCGGGCAGGGGGGGCACTGCCAGCGCAGGGTGCACCCATAGCATGGCGGTGACCAGCACCAGGGCCAGGAGTCCTAGCCGTCCCAGACCCTTCCTCTTCATCGTTTCGCTCCTTCCGTCATGCGCCTAACGAAACCCCAATGGCTCACAGGCGAGACGCCTCGCCCCCCATCCCTCCCTCCCCCCTTGGGGAGGGAGGGACCCTTCCTCATCCCCCTCGAGGGGGATGAGGAAGAGAGGGGGTGAAACACGTTAGTTCTGGACCGTCAGCGTCCCATCGGCAGTCATGTGGACCCAGAAGCCCAGCAGTGGCTGCACATGGGTCAGGTCATTGGCAAAGGCCGGCGCCGCAACGTCGTAGCGCTTCCAGGGGTCGGCCGTGTCCAGGGCATCGTAGGCGTAGACCAGGTCGAACTTGCCCGCGATGGAGGCCAGGGCCTGGTCCACCGGCATGGAGTTGGAGGAGGGCCAGCCCACCAGGTTCCACCCTCGCGTCAGCGGGACGTCGGTGGCCGCAGGCGCCGTCCCCGCCGGGGACAGGAAGGCACCCTGGGTCATGTGCACCCAGAAGCCCATGCTCTCGTCCAGGTCGGTCAGCGTGTTCTGGGCGGCCGCCGGCCGGTACATGAGCCACTGGCCGGGGCGGGCCGGGTCCGGCACCGCCACCGCATCGAACTTGCCCGCAATAGAGGCCAGGAACTGGGCTACCGCGGTGTCCGCCGGCCTGACCGCCGCCGAGACCAGGTTCCACCCCGGCACCAGGTTCCTCAGCGGCAGCACCGTGGCCTGCGAGGGCTCGCTCACCCGCATGACGCCCCACATGCCAGCCTCCATGAAGGGCACCCGCCGGTCGCCGTACAGGTAGTCGCCTGGGCAGGCGCAACCGGGGGTTGTCACGCCGCCGGTGCCGCCGGCGCCGCCGTCCAGGGCCATGTCAACGGTGGTCATGGCGCCCACCAGGCGGGAGTTCAGGTACATCTCCCCTCGCTGGGCGGTGCCAACGGGGTAGCGGTGCCCGTCGAAGGAGGGCGTGTGGGCATGGTTGCCGGTGCCGCCGATGACGTGGACCCGCATGGGGTCACCGGTGATGGCCTCGATGAGAGGCGTGCGGGGGTCATCGTGCCCGCCGCCGGTATGCAGCACACGGGAGATAGCTGCATCCTCCCTCAGCCTCTCTGCAAAGGGGACCGCCTTGTAGTTTATTCCCGATATCCCTTCCGGAAGCTTGACGTAGGGCATGACGTCCCGGCCAAGCTTCTGGTCGCTGTCATGGAAGACCAGAGCAACGTCCCTCCAGCCGCCGCCGGGGAGGTCAGGGTTGCGGACGTCCACAATAGCGCCGGACTTCACCGTCAACCCGGTCTTGGGGTCATGGAAGGTGGAGCCGGCAGGCTCCACGATGAAGGCCCCGTACAGCCCGCTGGGCCCGCCGTTCTCCGGGTCGCCAAAGTCGGTGATGGCCAGGGAGCGCGGCTTTTCGTGCTCCGGGTCAATGTAGAACCACTGGGTTATGGCCCCGCCGGGTGCCACCGTGGAGTCGTTGTTGAAGCCGAAGGCTGCCCCCAACGAATCGGCCGTCTGGGTGGTCTGGCCGATGTGGAACGACGCCCTGGCCCCAGGCAGGTGGTTAGCGAAGTTGACTCGCACCGCCTCGCCCACGTTGGCACGGATGACCAGCGGCTCCAGGGGCTTGTCCCCCGCCAGCACCGCCGCCTCGTCCTCGGCCAGGACGTAGGCGCGGCCCGGATTGATGCTGGTGTCGGCGCTGAACTGGATGGGCACCTGGACCGCCACCACGTCGAAGGTGCGGACCGGCGCCCCCTGCGGCACCACCGCGCCCGTGTCGTTGGCCACTGGCGGCCGTCCGCCTGTCTGCGTGTTGATGGGGAAGCCCGGACCCGCGGGTGGGCCGGGCAAGCGGATAGGCAGCAGGTCAGGCTGAAGCGTGTCATGGACGCGGAAGATACCCCATGCCCCGTCCATCATCTTCTCGTGCATGGAGTCCATGTACACGTAGTCGCCCGCCTGGCCCGTCTCTTCACCGGCCAGCGTAGGCAGGTCGTAGCGCTCCGCTATGACCATGGTCAGACTGTCTTTGGGCATCTCTCTGGGGTCGAACCGCTCCGTCAGGAAGCGGTGCCCTGACAGGTGGAAACCGGTCGAATCGTGGCCTGAGGACTGGATGACGCGGAACATCACCATGTCACCGGCGTAGGCCCGCAGCAGGGGTGTGGCCGGGTCGCCGTGGGCCACCGAGGAGAACACCAGCGAGGGGTCCGGGTTGGCCCCCAGCCGCCTGCCGATAGGCTCCTGCCGCATGTTGAAGCCGCCTGGCTGGTCTCGGGACTCACCCTGCCCGGCCAGGTCGGTGATGGCGCCCATGTTGTGCAGCACGAACTCCCGGAAGTTCTGGATGGGGTAGCCCGGCGCGATCTGCTGGTCGGTCTCGATGACCACGTTGGTGCCAGAGCGCACCGGGTTCCCGGTCACCGGGTCGAGCCACCTGGAGCCCCGGGGCTCCTGGATGAGGACGCCGGTCAGGGCCTTGCCGAAGCCCGGCACGCCGAACACGTGGTCGTGGAAGAAGGTGGTCCCTGACTCGGCGTCGGCGTACCACTGGTAGCGCACGAACTCAACGCCGGCGAACTGCCCCGCCGGGTGGTCCTTCTGGAGCTGCCGGTCCAGGGTCAGGGTGTTGCCGTTCTTCGCTGTTATCTGGGCGAACTCGAAGCCGTTGGGCTGATTGGTGGCCACCCCAAAGCCAATGCCCAGGAAGGCGTTCACCTTCAGGGTCGCGGCGCTGTCCACGGTGATCTGATTTGCGCCCATGGCCGCGGGCTGGGCTAGCAGGATGCCGTCTCGCGTTCCGCCAGGCCCGTCGGGCGGGCCTTCAGTCTTGTAGGGGCGCACGGACTGGTCGTAGGACATGCCGCTGATGACGCCGTCGGAGGCCTGGGTGTCAAACTGCACAAAGTGGATGTGGATGTTGGTCTTGGCGAAGCCGAAGAAGGCGGCGTCCGTCTCCTCACTGTAGTAGGTGACATCCACGCCATCGCCAACGTTGGCGCGTATGGTGAGCTGCTCCTTGGGCTTGCGCCCGGCCAGGATGTCCGCCTTGTCCTCGTCCAGCATCTGGAGGGCGCCCAGGGGAGACGTGATGTTGAACCGCTCGTTGAAGGTAATGGGCGTGGGTACGGCTACCACGGTGTACTGGATGCGCCGGGCGTCCGCGGGTATCAGCGAATCGGGATGGTCAGCATCGGGCTGGCCCAGCCAGGGGGAGCCGCTGCGGCCCGGCGCAAAGGGAGGACGCTTGCCCAGGTGGGGCCGCATCAGCGGGAAGGTGGGGCGGCCGTTGTTGGGGTTGAACAGGATTTCAGGCCGCTGGCCCGGCGTCGGCGACGTGTAGTTGACCCACGTCCGGACGTCCTCAGGCTCACCCAAGAACAGCGGCCCCTGGGGGGTGTCCTGGCGGACCCAGTCCCACACCGAGGCGTCATAGTCCGCCAAGGGGCCAGGGTCACCCTGGGGCGGCAGGACGCTGCGCATCCACTCGTCAATGTTCTTGGTGGTGGCGGTGGTGGGGCCATCGGTCAGCGTACGGCCCGAGGGCAGCGTGCGCCCCATCAGGGCAATGGAGTTTACCGCCGCGGGCGTCTGCCCGGCCCGGTCCGGCAGCTCGGCCAGGGGTGGCTCGCCAGCCAGGGTGGTCTGCGCGGTCTGGAGCGTGTCGAAGACGCGCCAGTAAGCCCACATGCCACCGATGTAGTGGTTGGGGAAATGGCAGTGGAACAGGAACTCGCCCGCTCCGGCCTGAAGGCCGCCGGCGCCCGACTCAATCAGCTCAGTGTAGGTCTCGCCTGGGCCTACCGCCTGGACGTCCAGCCGCTGCGAGAGGGACTGGGCCTTGGGGTGCTTATTGAAGGGCAGGCCCCAGAAGTCCGGGTCGGCAAAGGGGTTGAAGGGCCAGCGGATGGAGCCGCCGTGCAGGTGCTCCGAGTGGAAACGCTCAGAGCCTGGGTGGACAATCCGCCGCTTGGTGGGGTCACCAATGTAGCCCCTGGGGAAGGGAGTCGCCGGGTCGCCAAACATGTACGAGCCGTAGCTCTGGGACTCGTCGTGGAAGCCCAGCACCGCCTCCGCCAGCTCCTGCCGACGGAAGAACGGCTCCGAGCGGTAGTTCAGCGCCCGGGAGCCTGGGCGGTAGACGCCCAGGAAATCGTTGGTGGGCATCTTGTTGCCGTTCTTGTCCCGCATGTCGAAGGTCTCGTCGCCGAACTCGTGGTACATGATGGTGTCTTCGCGGAAGTCCTTGCCGTTCGGGTCAACAATGATGGCCTCCCAGCCGCTCTTGGAAGGCCCGCCGGTGTTGGGGTTGATGTAGGTAGAGCCGCGCGGCTCCACGTTGAGCACGCCGAACAGGCCGTGCATCTGCTGCTCGCGGGGGTCCCCCATGCTGTTGAAGACGTAGGAGCCTTCCAGCTCCCTGCGGTCAGGGACGGCCCACGTGTAGGTGATGGTCTCGCCTTGGCCCACCGTGGTATCGGGGTTCAGGCCCACGAAGGAGCCCCCCGAGGTCTTGATGTTCACGTCCAGCCCGTGGATGTCCATGCTGGCCCGCCCCACGGCCAGGCGGTTGGTGAAGTTGACCTGCACCACCTCGCCGACGTTGGCCCGGATGACCAGCGGCTGAATGGGGTCGTCCCGCAGGCCAATGTCCACCCTGTTTGGATTGGTGAGGGGCATGGCCTCGCGGGCCCGGACCGCCGGGATGTCCTCGTCCAGTACGTACATCTTGCCTTCGGGGTCATTGTCCCCGAAGCGGTTGACCATGATGACCACGTCAATGGCCGAGATGTTGAAAACCTTATCCGGCACCACCGCCGGCAGCGGGGACGTTGCGAAGGAGGGGGGCAGCAGGGGCATGGGCCCCAGGATAGGCCCGCCACTGTACGGCATGGTCCCGCCGACCTTCGGCGCCGTTGGGTTGTTGGGGTCACTGCCATAGGTGGCTTCATCAATGCCCTGGTTCTTGAGCCAGTCCGCCCACGCGGCAGACGAATCGTCAATCGTGGCGCCATGCCCAGCGTGGGGGTCGCCGGCCGCAGGGGCGCGGGCTGCAACACCAAGGCCGGGCAGGGATAGTGGGCCTGCCGGGAACAAGGGCAGCATCATGGGGACCACGATCGCCACCTCTGCGGCGGCCGTGACAAGCAACTGGGCACGCACCCTGGGCCAGGCAACCTGCCGGCGCAGGGCCAGGATGCCCAGGGCTACCGCGCCGACAAGCTCGCTCGCCTTGATGACCAGGAGGCTAAAGCTGATAGGCTCCGGGCTGTCGAGCAGCGGCAAGGGGACTGCCAGCGTTAGCCAGGTGGCGGCCCAAAGCAGGACCAGACCACCAGCAAGAACAATCCCTTTGATGCTGAGCGACCTTGACGGGTTCCACCAGAAAGCTATGGCCCACCCAATTTCCAACGCCCCCGCCAGGGCGAAGAAGATGCCGTGGGCTGGCTCATGGGCGTAGTGCCCAGGAGCAATGGCAAGGTGCACCAGGCCAGCGAGTGAAATCGCTAAAAGGCTCAGAAAGTACAGCACTTTGTTCCCTCCACGCTACTCTAGGACCCAGAATGCCACTGGTCCTATACTAGAAAAGGTATCGCTATTTCAAACAGTCCTCTGAGTCGCGACTTCTACTCCTGACCGTTTTTGTCCATTATTCTGCCAGCGCTACCCAATCAAGCACTTGCCTTTCCTGATGTTGGGCGGCGTCTGCTGGACATCCCGCACGTTGTCCACGGTGATGACCGAGGTGGTAGCACCGCGATGGCGGTCATCGGGTCTGCCTCTCGCCTGGACGTCCAGGGACAGCCTGTGGTCCCCCTCCGCCAGGGTCTTCGTGTCCAGGTTCGCCTCGTAGAAGCCAGAGGCGGGATTGTAGGCCAGAGGCAGAACAGTGGTGCCATCCACAATCACGCTGGCCGCGTCCACGCTGGTCTCGGCGATAATGGAGACCTGGACCTTGAGGCCGCCCTTCACCGGGCTTGCGCCCTCAGGCGGCGGGTTCACGATCCACGCGAAGAGCAGTGGGCCAGGGGTCAGCACCTGCACAAAGGACCTCAGCGTCGGCCCCAGGATGGTCCTATCCCCAGCGGTAAGCAAGTTCAAGGCTGCCAGCTCCAGGTCCTCGCGGCGGGGCAGCACCAGGGATTTCAGGAAGCGGACAAGGTCTCCCTGCTGGCCCCCCGAAAGGGCGTTGAAGGCCTCGATGGCGAACATGGCCTCGGAGTAGCCCTGCTGGGTCGAGGCTTTGAAGCGCAGGTTCGTTGCCGGCTGACCGGAATCGGTGCGGTACTGCACCACCGCTCCCACCGACCCGTTCCCTGGTATGGGGCCAGCCGCGCCCGGCTCCAGGTGGCCGGCGACAGTCCAGGTAGCACCGACGCCTGCGGGGCCCCCATCGGCGTCAACCGGCGTCACCCCGGCCGGAGCCGAGGTCAGCACCAGGAGTAGGCCAGCTAAATCTACCGGCGCTGTGGACCTGTTGACCAGGGACAGGTGAAGTCGGAACGTGTTGGCGTCCACTCGCTCGTGTTCCACCGAGACGATTTGCAGCGACTCCAGGGGCTGGCCACGGTGCTTGGCGATGGCCTCCTCCAGGGTGTCCACTGACCCATTGTGCAGGTAGGGCGACGAGTCGCCCACGCCCCATAGCTCCTTGGTCTTGAACACATCGGCAGGTATGCCGCCCTGGGCGCCAGGCTCGGCCAGCAGCGGGCCCATCTTGTGCCGCTTCAGGTCGGAGAACAGCTCCACCTCGGGAGAACCCAGCGGCACCCTGGCCACACCTGCCGTCTCCGGGTTGGTGAGGTCCAATATGGTGGACTGGAGGACCTGCACCGGCTGGTGGCAGGTGGCGCAGCCAGTATTCAAGAAGACCTGCCGGCCCCGGATGACACCGGAGTCCGCGGCGTCAATCTGGTAGGGCCGGGGCAGGCTTGCCTGGAAGGCAGTCATGGCCGTCACGTCACCCACGGTCATCTCGGCCAGAAGTCCATCGTTGTCCGGGTCAAGGGCGGCCGCCTCGGCCAGGGATACCCCGGCCATCTCGGCCACCTTCTCCACCGATTCCAGCCCGATCTCGCCTTTTAGCGCCCCCGCGGTGAAGGCCCGCACCGTGGGGACATTGCCCTTCCAGTTGTGCGGGTTGGCGTTATCATCGGTGACTGGCTGGCCACCGGCGTGGCGCTCTATGCCAAGCTGGGTGAGCACCCCCGAGCCAAAGACGTGGGGTGTATTGCGACTGGTCTTGTCCGGTGACTCGGTGGGCTGGAGGGCGTTGCGGAAGCGCACCCCCGGCCCGCCGGCCGTTGGCTCCACCGCCAGGTTGAAAGGAAGCCCATGGCAGGTGGCGCATGAAGGCGCGTTGAAGGCGGGCCCAGCCCCCTCGTTTGCCGAGAACTCCCGCTCGAAGAGGGCCTGCCCCCTGGACACCAGCTCGGCCAGGGGGCGGTTGTCCAGGTCTGCCTGGTCTAGGTGGACCAGCGCGCCGTTGGCGTCCTCGATAAGCCGCTGGCGGGCGATGTGCGGCGGCACCACAATCTTAGCGCACAGGTCTGGGGCCTGGCCCAGAAGGGCGGCACCGAGGGCGTCCTCCGCAGCCCCTGCCGCTGGCAGCGCCTGCAAGCGGGGGACGAACACCTCGTTGAAGCTGAACTGGTTGAAGCTCCGGGTGAACCCTAGCGTGGCTGGGCTGAACCGGGGGTCGTTGAGCCAGGGCTGGTCAGGGAAGGCCTCCTGCTTGGGGAACTCCACGATGTGGAACTTCCCATCAGGCTCCCGCAGCACGTCTTCGGTGCCGCGGAAGCGGGTGCGCATGCCGTCCACCGACTCCACCGGAGCGAACACCTCGAAACCGTCCCGGATGGCGAAGCCACTGGCCAGCACCGCGTCCTCGGACCGCAGCGTGTCCGCCACGTAGTCAGCGGGCACCTCGACGAAGAAGACCTCCCACAGGGCGCTGTAATGGGGCATCCCAGGGATGCCCGAGAGCACGGCGTTCCCAACGAACGCGCCTGAGGGCTTGCGGAACAGGTACAGGGGTTTCTTGGTGTACTCGTTGTCCCACAGGTCGTATTCCACGAAGGGCACGGGGTGGCCCTCGAACATGCCCGCTTCCACGCTGAGCCCGTTCAGCGCCAGGCCGGGGATGGTGAACCGCTGGGGCAGAATGGGGAACGTGATGAAGATGTTGGTCTGGATCTCCTCCAGGACCCACCGGGGATTGGTGATGTCCAGGATGCTCCGGATGCTCCCCGGCACGTAGTCCTGGGCCACCCTCACTACGTGGACTTCCCAGTTGGCCGAGAACATCCGGGCCTCGACATGCTCTGGAACGGCGAACGCGGGGATAGCGTTGCGAGGCACCGCCTCCAGCAGAGGGAGCTGATTGACGGGGGTGCCATCGGGGTAGAAGAAGACGTACATGTCCGCGTGGTTGTCCTCAGGCCCGCCATCACCCACGCTGGGCCTGGGGAAGGGGCGTATGGTCGCCGGAACGCCGTCGAACCAGGCGTCCCGCTCCACAATGTCAAAGGCGTCCGGCAGAGGCTCCAGCGCCTTCTCGCCGGCGTATGCGGGGAAGCTCCAGGGAGGCACCGCGGGGATGTTCACGTTCTGGAGGGGGAACAGGCGCCGCTGGCCCTCGGGGCACACCACGTCTGCCCGTGGGGCGGCGGCCCCCCTACTGGCCCTTATAGCTTCGGCCCCGAAGAGGGCGCCGGTCAACGCAAGCACCACCAGCCCAACTAAAATAGGAGCACCGTGGTGAAGTCTCATTTCTTGGCCTCCCTGAGTAGCGAGGTTTGAACACCATCAATGACCGGGTCCAGGGATGACCACAGGAAAGCATGTGGTCGCTCTGAGGGGACAACCTCCACACCCCCAGCCTCCAACAAGGCTATTGGTCCTAAGCTAGAAGGGGCGACTCATGCCACGACAGTGCTTGTATTCCTGACCGATGTGGTCCACTATGGCGCCCGCTCGGACTGGCCCTTCCGTGAGCGCTGGTGCAATTGTTGACGAAAATGTGACCAGCGCGATAGTGCCAAAGGGCCTGGGCCTGTTGGCCGCCGGTCTCTGCGCAACGGCTTACTCCATCCCGCCGAGTCGCGTAGGCGACCTGCGGGACCGTAGGAGTGGTATGGCTGTGGTGGTTGGGTGGGTGGAGGCCGTCGCCGATGGCAGAAAGAGAGGATAGCTGGACCGCGTGCCCATCGCCCTTTGCAGAGGAGGACGACAGGGGGAGAGGTCAACACGAGTGCTGGGACAGGACGCTAATCGAGCCAGAGCCTCATGCCGGGGAAACGGAGGACGTAGTTCACCAACTGCGCAACGTTGCGCACGGCGAGTTTCCTCATGATGTTGGCCCGGTGGCGATGGACGGTGTGCGCGCTGAGGCCCAGCGCCCCGGCGGCCTCCTGGCTGGTCATGCCTTTGACGACCAGGCGAAGGACATCCATCTCGCGGCGGCTAAGCTTCAAGAGGGGGCTGCTCGGCTCTTCTCCGCCAGGCTCTTCCGGTACCGGACGTGGCTGCTGCATGCTCACCAATCCCATGCCACCTCTGGCCCTTCCGCGGAAGGACCAGAGGCTACTCGGCTCTGTTGACATCCCGCCGTTTCTCCCGCTCGTGGTGAGTCCCGACCTGTCGGGATCGAACCATGATGCTTCGGCAAGTCCGACTTTGTCGCGACTCTCGACGGGGTCGGAGCTCAGCATGAACGGAATTCAAACCCGCTCACCCTGAGGCCCTCGAAGGGTGAGCGGACGATGTCAACAAAGCCAGGGTACTCCCCGCCGTCGAACGTTTCTTTCAATGTGGCTGCGGCTAGGGTCCTGCATTCAAGTAACGGCCCGGTCCCGCTATCTGGTTACATGTGGCTACAGGTCGCAGCCCCCTCAAGAGAAGCATCGCCGCTCAACCGTAACCGGCCAGGTCACAAGAGTAACGGCCGCCCAGGAAGTGGGTAACGGTAGGGTCGCAGGCCTGAGGCTGTCTTGGGCGACGGTTGCTGTCGGTATTTCGTTCGAGCTATGACAAAGGGGGGCCAAGAACCCTGCGGGCGTTCTCGACCCCCCGTCGTCAGCGCCTGCGCCCTTACGCTGCCTTCAGTGGCAGCAGCCACGGCGCTGAGGCAGCGAGCGTTATGCTGGCGGCATACCTATGCCTGAGCCATCTGGGGCTACCACGAACCATACACCGCCGACGTTCTGGCCAGTGGCGTCGCCGGGCTTGACGTCTGGAGCGTAGTAGTACAGCGGCACGCCGTTGTATGTGACCTGCACATAGCCATCGTTACGGGTTATGGTGCCTAGCAGGGCGGCGTTGGCCCCATCGCCCACAACGGGTGCCCCGGTCGTCAGCAGCGGCGGCCAGGCCCGACCGCACCCCTCGTAGCAGTTAGTGACGTTCGCCTGGTCCCTGGTGAACAGGTACAGCGAGCGCCCGCTGGCGTCGGTGATCATCTGCCCCAGGGTCGGGTGCTGCGTCACCTTGATGGAGGCGGCGCTGTAGATGGGGCCGCCGTAGGTGGACTCCACGTACCAGACCTTGCCCACATCCTGGCCATTGGTGTCGCCGGGCTTGACATCCTGCCACCAGTAGTAGAGGGGCCAGCCATTGTAGGTGACCTGGGTGGAGCCATCGTCCCGCTTGATGGTAGCCAGCAGGTCCTTGGTCACGCCGTCGCCGGCCGTCGGGTCACTCACCGTGAGGACGGGCGGCCAGCGCTGGGCGCACTGCTGGTAGCAGGTGGACTTCTTCAGCTCGTCGCGGAAGAAGAGGTACAGGGACCTGCCACTGCTGTCGGTGAGCATAGTGCCCAAGGTGGTGCTCTTGACAGCCTTGACAGCGGCGCTGGTCTGGATGGGGGCGCCGTCTGGGGACAGCACGTACCAGACCTTGCCCACGTCCTGGCCGTTGGTGTCTCCAGCCTTCGCATCCTGGGCGTAGTAGTAGAGGGGCCAGCCATTGTAGGTGACCTGGGTGGAGCCATCGTCCCGCTTGATAGTAGCCAGCAGGTCCTTGGCTACCCCCTCGCCAGCAACGGGAGTGGCATCGCTCAGCAGGGGTGGCCAGGCCTGGAGACAGCCCCCAGAGCAGTTGGACTTCTTCAGCTCGTCGCGGAAGAACATGTAGAGGGACCTGCCCTGGGCGTCAATCAGCATGGTGCCCAGGGTGGCGTGCTTTTGCGCGCGGACCTCTGCGGCTACCGGCGCCCGTGTTGGCGACGGGGCGGTGGTGGGCGTTGCCGTCGGGCTCGGCGCGGTAGTTGGGCTGGGCGCCACGGTGGCGGTTGGGCTCGGTACCACGGTGGGCGTTGGGCTGGGCAACGGTGTTCTCGTGGGCGGGGGTGTCGGCGTTGGGCGGGCACAGGCTATGACCACCAGTGCCAGTGCCAGGATGGCTACAAGTGCCAGGACCCGGGTCCTCATGGTCGAACCTCCTCCGTTCCGCTTCTGTGGCAGGGCCGAGAGCCCCACGAGACTGTGGGAGGGCCCTTCAGGCTGCCCTTCAATCAATCAGGCCACATAAAGATAAGGTACCTGGCGCTGGTAACGGCTTCAGCGACAACGGTAACAAGGGAGTTACTGCGGTGTAACAGATTGGTCACGCCCTATTCATCCTGGGAGCCACCGTGGCGTCCTCGGCGCCTTCAAGGCACTGGTGTTGCTTGACGAATGGGCGCAGCGATGGTCCCTGGTGTCATGGCTACCTCTGTGACCGTTGGACCCGCCGAAGCAGCGCATTGATCTTGGCCATCACCTCCAGGGGGGACAGGGGCGCGATAAGATAAGCATCGGCCCCCACCTCCAACCCCCGCGCCGCCCTACTTTCGTCACCAGGGTGTCCGACAAGCAGCACGGGTGCACCGGAGACCTGCCTGAGGCCTTCCAGTACCTGGAGCGGCTCGTCCCGGACAAGACCGAGGTCGAGGACAACGGCATCCGGCTCCTCGGCACGGACCAGGGAGGCGGCTTCGGTGCGGTCCCTGGCCGGGGTCACGGCGCTGCCCGGCCAGCGCATGCCCACACAGAGCTTTATCGTCTCCAGGACGTTTGGTTCGTCCGTAACTACCACAAGTCGAATGCTCATCTCTCCCCTCCTCAATGGAGAACAAGCACCCGTTACGCTGTTGGCGACCTCGAGGGGAGCTCAACATCAGATTAGCGAAGGAGGGTAACCAGCCGGGGCACACAGGTAACGGATTCGAGGGGAGAAGTAACGGCTTCGTCGCACACGTGACTGAAGAAGGCGGCATAGCTCCGCCGCCCAAGCTTGGGCGGCGGAGCTATGCCGCCGGTGAAACCGGTCCCACTCACCTTTAGGAGAGCGAGACCACAGGGGGAGAGGTCAACACGGGTGCTGGGACAGGACTTCTGGGCGAGTCAGAAGGGCGTCGACGTATTCGACGAATCTCTAGGACAGGACCCAGGTGGCCCCTGAAGGGCGCAAGCCCGAGGTTACCAGCGGGGCATAACGAAGCTGTAACCCAGCCCCCGGTGGCTGCGGACGAGCTGGGGCGACTTGGTGTTGTCCCGGAGCTTCAATCGTAGCCGACGCACGCACATCTTGATGCTGGAGCTTTCCACGTAGGCCGAGCCCCATACCTTTTCGGCGAGGACTGGCAGCGGGATGATCCGCCCTTCGTTGCGGACGAAGTAGGAGAGCAGGTTCCACTCGCTGGGGGTCAGCTCGGCTTCCTGGCCGTCTACGAACACCCTGCGCGCAGCCAGGTCAACGGACAGGCCTTTCCCCCGGACCACCCCCTCGTCGCCCCAGAGCTGGGGCAAGTGGCTGCGGCGCAGCACCGCCCGCATCCTGGCCAGAAGCTCGGTATGCGAGAAGGGCTTGACGATGTAGTCGTCGGCCCCCGTTTCCAGGCCCTTCACCCTGCTGACCTCGTCCCCCTTTGCCGTGACCACCAGCACCGGAACGTCCGAGAACCTGCGGACCTCGCGCAGGACATCGAGGCCGTCCATATCCGGCAGCCCCAGGTCGAGGATGACGACGTCGGGGGCCTCAGACTCCACCAGTTGCAGCCCCTGGCTCCCTTGCGCCGTGGACATCACCTGGCTCTCCGGCCAGCGGATCGCCACGCATAGCTTGATGCTCTCCACTATCTCGGGCGCGTCCTCGACGACCAGTACTTTCATCGCCGCCTCCTGGGCCCTGTGGAGCCGTTGCCAACGGCAGCGTAATCCGGAACAGGCTACCCTTCCCTCGCTCGCTCTCCATTGTAATGCTTCCACGATGCAACTCAACAATCTGCCGGCACAGCGCCAGCCCAATGCCGAGGCCCGGCACCTCGTTCCGGGCCTCGGGGACCCGGAAGAATGGCTGGAAGAGTCGAATGCGGTCCCAGTGGGAGATGCCTTTCCCGTAGTCCTGCACCTCGATGACCAACCCCTTTGCCGAGGCGTATGCCCTCACATCCATCCGATGGCCGTCGGAGGCGTATTTGATAGCGTTCTGCACGAGGTTTGAGACCACCTGCTCCAGGCGGCCCTGGTCGGCGTTCACCAGCGCGAGCTGCTGGGGAGCGTCAACACGCAGCTCCATGCCGGCCCGCGTCACCTCCATCTCCATGTGCCCAACCACCTCCCTCAGAAGCGGCGCAACGTCCACGGGCTTCAGTTTGAGGCTCAGCGTGCCCGACTGGAACCCCACCAGGTCCATCAGGTCGTCGGTGCGCGCTTTCAGGATGTTTGCCCCCGCAAGGACGTTGGCCAGGAGCTTGGCCTGTATAGTGGAGGGGTCTGCCTGCAACACCTCCTGGAGCATGCCGGCGGAGTTCAGAATGGAGGTCAGGGGGGTCCGCAGCTCGTGGCACACCACGGCGTTGAACCGGATGGCCCGCGCCAGGGTATCAGTGGCCTCGCGGAAGCCTTTGTGCGTGATTTCGAAGGGAGAGAGCACCTCGCTCAGGAACTGGGCCGCGGCGCCCAGCGGGTCGCCGTTTCTCCCCCAGGGGTCTTCTCTGGACAGCAAGCGCGTCAGGCTGGCGTGGTGGATAGTCACCGCGTCCAACACGCCGAGGCCGCCGCTCAGGGCCTGGCGTCCCAGCTCATTGGCACGCAGCAGTGCCGCTTCTCCTCCGTGTCGCAGGTACTCCTCAAGGGCATCGGCATACTGCGCTGGCAGGTTCGGGGCTTCAGGCCGCATGGCAGCCTCCCAGGTAGCGCACCACCAGCACCAGAGCGTCGTCGGTGTTCCCTGCATGGGCACGCAGGATGTCGTCGGCGATGCGCTGCGGGGGCTTGCCACGGGTCTCTATGTCTAGGAAATCGGGCCGCACGCCGTCGGTGCAGAGGATGACCGTGTCGCCTGGGCAAATGCGGGTCTGTGATGGGGCGAGGGCTGGCAGGTGGTGGCCCACCACGCCGGCGTGCGGGAACACAGCCTCCCGTTTGGGCTTGCCCTCTGTGGCCTCGGCGCGTACCAGGACGCCCTCCACATTCCCCACGCTGACCCAGCTCAGCGTCCCGGCGCTCGCGTCGAGCAATGCAATGGTCATCACCGCACCACGGCTCCGCTTCAACTGTTCATGGCAACGTGCAACGGCGGAGACAAGGTCGATCGAGGACTCTCCTTCCAGCACCGAGGTTGCCATCTCTGCCGCCTCTCCTGCCTCCTTACCATGTCCCAACCCGTCCACCACGGCAATCAGCGCGCCGCGGGGACTCTCCTTCACCAGGTAGCGGTCCCCTGTTTCAACCTGGCCTGGCAGAGGCAGGGTAGCCACCCCGTACTCGATTACCGGCTTGCCTTGTTCTCCACCCATTTCTTCACAGTCACTGTCGTCCCATGCCCTACCTCAGACACGATGTCGAACTCGTCCATCAGCCGGCGCACCCCGGGCAGTCCTAGCCCCAGCCCGCCAGACGTAGAGAAGCCATCCATCAACGCTTTTTGCACGTCAGAGATACCCGGGCCCTGGTCCCGGGCAATCACCATCAGCCCGGGTCCCGACGCATCGTTGATGGGCACCAGGACAATCTCGCCAGCCCCAGCGTACATGAGGATGTTACGGGCCAACTCGGAGATCGCTGTAACTACACAGGTTACATCCACCGGCCTGAAGCCCAACTCGGTGGAAATCCGGCGCCCCACCTGGCGAGCCACCAAGAGGTCATCGTCAGATTGAAGAGGGACACGAACCTCCTGGTCCACAAAACTTGTCCTCACATCTCCTCACGGTCCCCACCGCCCCGACTCCTTCTTGTTGAGGTACAATAGGCCCTCTTCCAGGTCCAGGGCGGTTGTGACACCCTCCAGGGACAGGCCCAACTGCACCATGGTGAAAGCCACCTCGGGCTGTACCCCAACGACGACGGTCTCTGCCCCACGCAGGCGTACTACGTGGGCGGTGTCGCGCAAGACCCTGGTTGCGAAAGAGTCGAGAATATCCAGTGCGGTCAAGTCAATAATAACACCGCGGGAGCGGTGCCTGCCCACCCGCTCGGCCAGTGCGTCCCGAAGCTGCTTCAAGTCCGCGTCCGTCAGGGCAGACTGGATGATAGCGATGAGGTAGTCGCCTTGCTTGAGGATAGGGACTTCTGCCACCGTCGCTCCTATTACTCCGAGCCTTCTTCGATGGGCACGACCCTGTACCCCAGGATCCGCTCGGCTTCCTCAATACCACCCTGGAGGTCTCCAACAGTCCTCATCTTGCCCAGGTCCACCCCAATGCTCACCAGCGTTTGGGCGATGTCCGGTGACAGGCCGGTGACGATGACGGTGGCGCCCAGGAGCCTTGAGGCTTCCACCGTCTGGACCAGGTGATTAGCCTCGTTGGAGTCCATGACCGGTACGCCGGTGATGTCAATGACCACCACCTTGGCGCGGTTGAGCCGGATAGCGCGCAGGAGCTGCTCGGTAAGCTGCCGCGCCCGCTGGGGGTCAATGAGCCCGATGATGGGGAGAATGAGCAGCCGCTCTCGCACCTGGAGGACTGGCGTCGAGAGCTCGCGGATGGCCTCCTGCTGCTCCCTGATGACGCGCTCGCGCTCCTGGACGAAGCTGACGGCGACCGTAATGGCGATGCGGTTGGCGGCGGGCTGGTATACGTCAAGGACCTGGTTCAGCCGGTCCAGGTCAGTGTGGTACTCAGCCATGAGGGCGCGGCCCAGCACGTCCCGCAACTGCAACACGATCCCCACCGCCTCGTGGGTCTCGACCCCTCGGGGGACAATGCGCTCAAAGACCCTGTGGGCGTACGCTTGCAGTGCTTCGAAGGTCTCTGTTTGGAGGGCTTCGACGTACTGGTCGTACAGTGAGGCGGCCTCGGCTTGGACCTCCTCGCGGCTCATGGCTGTCAGGAGGCCCGCCTGAGTGACGCGCTCCACCCACCTCTCGGTCAGTTGCGCGCGTTGGGCGCGGAAGCGCGCTACCAGCTCTCGAAGCAGCTCAGTTGCGCGCTCGTCCCGTGAAGGAGCTGGGGGTGGCTGGGCCGGCCCCGCTGGGGGCTGCGTCAGCCACTGGGCTGACCTCCGCTGCCCTGCTTCGATGCTGCGTCTGGGCTGCTGGTTGGTCATGGTGCTGACTCCCTTCGGTATCCTGGCACGGCGGCATACGGTCGTGCCAAGATGGTGCCACTTGACGGTAACTGGATGCGCAACAAAAGTCACGGTTTGGTAACAACAGGGTCATCAGCGTGTCGTGGCGGCCCCCCTGCTCCGGAGCGTTTTGGCGCGGCACCTCCTGGCTACGTCAGCCATGGAGTCGCAGCCAACCCTGGGGCCTCCCGCAATGCTTCAGGGGCTCCCGAAAATAGCGATTGACCCTGTAGGGCATCCCGACACGTCCCGACTCATCGGGACACGTCGGGACAAACCTGCCCGGCCACGC
>JACQUK010000015.1 GCA_016210325.1 Chloroflexota bacterium | reverse complement strand
TCTCTATCCTTTCGCCCAGGTGGGCCTCGGCGTCAGCCTTGACCTTGCGGAGGATGAGGCCGGAGACATCCGGGGGCGTGTACTCCAGGCCGCCGACCCTCACCCTGAAGTCAGAGCCCATCCGCCGCTTGATGGAGAAGACGGCGCTGCCCAAGCCGGCCGCGGCCAGGCGCCGGGCGGGCTCTCCCACTACGGACCCACCGCCGGCGGGGAAGGCTACGACAGAGGGGGTCAGGCGCCCGCCCTCGGCGTTGGGGATGACTCTGGGCCGCCCGTCCTCGAGCGTGCCTACCACCGTGTAGGTGGTCCCCAGGTCAATGCCTATCGCTCGCACCATATGATGACTTCATTCCGAGATGCTTCTTTAGGTACCCCCGCCTGATGGCGGGGGCATGATGCCGCACCCTTATGGAGTTCAACAACTTGTTTGGGTAATGGCTGCCAAAGGAGGGGGGGTATGCCACGCCTTTCAGGGTGTGGTATTGGGGGTCTCACATGCCGCACCGTGAACGGTGCGGCATGTCTCCTCATCCACCTCAAGCTTGTCCATTACCCGATTAGGTTGTCAAAGACCTCTAGGGTGCGGCGCCCGGGCGCCCTAGTGCAGGCCGGGCTGGACCGCCTGCCCGGCGAGCAACGCAGCCCCCTTCTGGAGGCTCTGGGCCCCTGCCCGGACCTCTCGGTCCCAGTCCTGCATAAGGCCGTACTTGGTCATGGTCTCCATCCCCGCCAGGGCAGCCCGCAGCCTGAGGCCGATGAGCGGGACGCCGGCCAGGCAGATAACAATGTCGGCATCCAGCACCAGGCCCCGCTCAAGGACACGGTCCAGCAGGTCCACCAGGGTGGCCTGCGGCGCTCCTCGGTATTCCACTGTTGACGTCTCCCCTAGCAGAAGCTGTAGGGCGGAAATGGCCCAACGAAACGGACGGAGAACCCTTCTCGGCCGCTCAGCCCGTCTGCCTCCGCCTCCAGGGCAGCCACCATGCCGGTGGAGACAAGGCAGGAGAGGTTCAGCAGCATGACCTGCCCCTCTTGGCCCTCTTTTGGCCGCGACACGTGGACCCTCTCCGCGCAACGGGCAACCCTGCCGTACAGCTCTCGGCACTCTTGGGCCGCCCGCGCCTCCATACCCTCCCGCAACAGCTTCTCCAGCCTCTGGCGGTACATGTAGGCAAGGCCACGTGGCTTGGACTGCACCTCTTCCTCCAGCCTCTTGACGTCTGGGCTAGCCTCTGCCACCTGCCTGCCGATGACGACCGGGTCCCAGAAGACCTGGAAACTGTACTCCGCTTTCCCCCGAAGAGCGTCCAGCTTGGCTTGCAGTGCCCCCTCCTCGTGCTCCAGCCACATGCGGAGGGCGTCGGCGGCGCTCAGCCCGCCTTCTGGCCTGATGATGGTGTTGAAGCTAAGGGGCAAGACGGTGCCCCACTGCTTCCAGGCGGCCTCCACCACTCGATGGTGGGCCTGGACCCACGACGCAGTGACCTCGAGGTTGGCTGTCTGGTAGGGCTGGACTGGGCACGGGTGCACGAGGGCCGACAGGCCGCGGTGGACGACGGCGTCAACTTCCCGCCCCTCGATACCGGTGACACCGCAGCACCCCCCACCAAGGGCAGGGCCGATGCAGTAGACATACAGCCCGGCCTCCCCCCCAGCGCCCTCGGGGCGGGCCTGCTCTTGCACCTGACCCTGGCTGCGGTCTTCCATCATGACCCTGCCGGTGGCGCTTTCATACCCTCCCAAGGGGTGACCATCGTTGCAAAAACCTCGTTCACCGCCCTGTCCAGGCCATCCCTCACCGACTGCACCGCGTCACCGATGCTGAGGTCCTCCTTCACCTTTTCGATGGCGGCGTCCAGCGCCAGCAGCGCCTCGCCAAGGCGGTTGACCTCTTCCTCGGTCAGGTTGCCAGCCTCCATGCGTCGCACCGCCTCAAGGCGCAGCGTGTCCTTGATAATCTCCGCCAGGGCCACCAGCAGACCCAGCACCCCTGCTTTCAGGTCCTTCTCATCCAGTGCAATGACACTCACACGACCCTGCCTCTCACTTCTTCTGCTGGAGGTGGACCTCCAGAACGCCGTTGTTACAGGTCCAGCGCAGAGAGTCCGGGGCCACCGGCGTCTCCAAGTCCAGGTCCTTGCGGTACCGCCGCCGCGCGGCGGGCTTGGTGGAGATGGTCAATCGCTTCTCCTGGAGCTGCACCTCCAGGTCGTTCTGGCTTGCTCCGGGCACGTCAGCGATGACCGTGACCTGGTCGCCCTCGTAGAAAACGTCTACCGGAGGCTCGGCCACCTCGGCGGCCGCGGCCGCCTGCTCCTTCGCAGCGGCGGGCTTGCCCGCTGTGCCAATGTGGAACTCCTGGGTGCCGGCGACCCCCCGGGTCCGGATGTACCCGCCCACACTGACGCCTCCCTGCCTCCACTCCTCGTCTGAGAGAGTCTCTTTGCCTCCGGCCGCCTTCAACTTCTCTCGCAGCTCTTCCAGCCGCTCCTGGAGCCCCTCCGGGGAGGTCAGCAGCTCCCCCAAGTCAATCTTGAGTCCCAGGATGTTGAGGGACCCTTCCAGGGGGCTGTCGCTATCGGGCTGCTTCTTCTGCCTGGGCATACGCCATCCTCCACTACCATAGGCACAGCAGGCCTTGCGCCTACTGCTCTCCTCCGATGCTCACTGAGGTATTGGGGCCGCTTCGGCGCCGTTTCGGGAGGCGGGCAGCCCCTCTCCGGTCCAAGCCGGCAGCTTGGTCCCTGAGGGGAACTCAAGGCCATAGCGGGCCGCCGTCTCGAAGGAGGCCAGGGCAGCGCGAATCCTGATGTCCAGGAGCTCTACCCCGGCCACCGCTACCTTGATGTCAGCATTGATGACCAGCCCCTTGTCCAGGATCCGGTCGATGACATCTGCCAGGGTGCCGGCAGAGCTCCCTTGGGAGTACGTTTCCATAGGCCCTCACCTTTCTGGAGCCGTGCTCGTTGCCCCGTCGTCCTTGATCACGATGCTGACGAAGCTGTAGGGAGGCACCGGCCCAACGTACCTGAACATGACGGTGTCCGCATACCTGGCGCCAATGCCTCCTACCGCCGCGTCCATCGCCTTCTCCCGCGTCCGGTCTACCAGGAAGGCCGCATTCATGATCATGTCGTCGCCGTAGGTCCTCCCAAGCTTCAGGCCCACTACCAGGGGACGGAAAGGCTCCAATAGTGCCTCCGTCAGGCTTGCCTTTCTCTGTTCCAGGCGCGCGCGGATGCGCTGGCCAGTCTCGGCAGGGCTGCCCAGCGCATCCCTCTGTGGCCCGCTCGCCACGATGTCCCGCAGAACGTGCTCCACGTCTTTCCACAGGGCCTTGACGCCCAACTCCACCTTGTTGTCCAGCTCGCGCAAGAGCTTCTTGAACTCAAGGCGCCGGGACCTGAGCAAGGCCCGCACCTCTTCGGCGTTGGGGGCCACTGTGTAGAACCGGACCGGTAAGAGCGTGTGGTCTACCATCACTCGCTCCAAGACCTGCTCATGGGCCAGCAGGACCTGCCGCCCCACCACATACCTCTCCATGGAGACGGTGCTGACCACAGCGCTCAGGTCGTGGTAGGAGATGGTGGTCACAGGGTCGCCCCGGCCTCCCACGCCTATGGGGCCGAAGTTCCTGGCTTCGCCCGTCTCTATGATGCAATAGACGTAGAGCCCTTCCGACACCTCAACGCCTCACCGGCCACTGTCTCATGCATGACGAGAGGTCCGAGGTCTCTCGTCCAAAGCGTACTACTCTTCCTGGGCCGCCTGGCCGCGCAGCCTGGTCCGCTTGCGCGAGAACTCAAGGACCTGGCCATCATCGGAGAGGAGCGCCTCGTAGTAGCCCAGCAGGTCGGTGGCAGCAGGGATCCGGGCCATTTCCAGCAGCTCCAGGCCCACATGCCACCCCTGCTCGTCCCTGAATACCCGGGTGACCGTCACCGGCTTCAGGCCGGTCAACGCCGCCAGTTGTCTTTTGGCCCGCTCCAGGGTCTCGGCCATCTCCATGTCGTTGCCTCCGCGTTACCCTCAGCGCCAGGCCGCCTTTACTGCCTTCCACTGTGTTCCGCCTTCATCTCCCGAACAGCCTTGAGACGTTCCAGCAGGCCACTCTCCCGCCGGTCGTACTCTTCTTCCGTCAAGTCGCCTGCGTCGAACCGCGCCTGGAGGTCCAAGAGAGCGCCGCGGATAGGCCCCTCGTCCAACATCTCGCGCTCGGCCTCCTCTGCCAGGGTCCGCCCCAGCCAGTGGACCATTCGCAGCGGCCCCAGCGCCGGCAGCATCAGAAGACCCCCGAAGAAGCCCATCCCAACCTTCCTTCACAGCTCCTGCCAACTTACCGTGATGTTGACGAAGTTGTAGGGGGGCACCGGCCCCACGTACTTGAAGGAGAGCCGGCCGTCCAACTCCGTGCTGAGACTGTTGACCGCGCGGTCGAACTCCGGTTCCCGCGCCTTCTCCACCAGGAAGGCGGCGTTGAGGACCATCCGGTCCAGAGGGCACTCGTTCTCCACCGAACGACAGGCCAGGGCACGCAACCGGGCCATGATGCCAGCCGCCTCGCGCGCCTTCTTCTGTGCCAACGCCTTGCTGACCAGCTCGCCAAGGCGGATGCGGTCAAAGTGGGTCGCCTGGGCAGACTGCCTCTGGATAGCGTCACGCAGCCGCCGGATGGCCTCGTTCTCGGCAACGATCTCTTCGAAGACAGCCTTTTCGTTGCGCCAGAGGGCCTTGAGACCCAGCTCTGCCTTCCCTTCAATCTCTGCCAGAAGCCCCCCAAACTCCTGGTCCCTCTTCCCAAGCAGCCTGCGGACAGCCCCCTCAGGTGATGGCGGGCTGGCGACCGTGCCAAACCGCACCGGCAGGAGGGTGAACTCCCGCATGACGCGCTCCAGGACCCGCTGGTGCGCCAGCATGTTGGCCCGGGTGCTCTCGTAGTCAGCAGCCAGCGAGTCGCAGACCACAGCGGCCAGGCCGTCATGGGGCACCGCGTGCACCACCCCGCCGCCTTCTGCTAGAGGTGCCACATCCGCAAAAGCCCGCGGCTCCGGACAGCGGATGATGCAGTAGATGTACTTGCCCGGCTGGGTCATGGGACACCCGCAACCTCGGCCGCGCCGAAGCGGGACGACTCTATGTCCTGGCTCTCCGACCTCTTTACCGTCACAAAGAACAGCCCTTGGCGGTCCGGACCTGTCCCGACGAGTCGGGACAGGTCCTGCTGAATCGGGACACCGGCGCGGCAGCAGCGGAGCAGCATCTCCGATGCCTGCCGTAGCTGTGCCAGCCGTTCCCTGGCCCCACCATCTCCCTCTGCCGGGGCCTGCTGCGCCTGGGCCGCCAACCGGCGGTACGCCTTCCTGACCCCGGCTTCGACAGCCTGGCCCTCCAGGCCAAGCAGCCGACGCGCGCTCTCGATCTGTTGCGCGGTAAGGCGGCCCACCTCCACCGTGCTGAAGCTATAGGGAGGGAGTGGGCCTATGATCCGAAAAGCAATGTGGCCCATGAAGCGCTGGTCCAACTGCCGGATCGCCTCCTCGAACGCCTGCTGGCGGGCGCGCGGCACCAGGAAAGCCGTGTTCATCACCAGAGAATCGGAGACGAGGGCGTTCTGGGCCATGTCCACTGCCAGGGGGGCAAGGTGGGCCACGGCCCGCTGCCGGTACTGGGCCCTCCGTCGGTCCAGGGCGGCTTTCACCATCTGCCCCATCTGCACCCGCTGCTCCAGGGTTGGTGGGCCCTGGCCGGCCAGGGCGGCCCTGGCCCGCACAATGGCCTCCTCTTGGGCAACCTCTCGCAGGACAGGCTCCAGCTCCCAGGTGGCGGCAACGTCCATCTCTACTTTGTCGTGCATGACCCGAAGAGCTTCCTGTAGCGACTGGAAGCCTTGGGCCAACACTGCGGTCGCCTCGGCGGGGCCATCCAACACGGTGCCGAACCGGACCGGCAGGACCGCATGGTGAAGCATGGCGCGCTCAACGACCTGCTGGTGGGCCAGTAGCTTGCGTAACAGCTCCTGCTGGGGCAGCGTCCCCAACGGCTCGCCCCGATACTCGCTGACCACGGCACCGATGCCCTGGCGGCACAGTAGGTGCACCGGGCTCTGGCCATCGAGCCCCGTGATGCCCAACGGGCCCTCCAGGGTGCTTTCGACAATGCCGAACAGATAGGTGGGCACCACTGCGGTGACCTCCTCAAAGGGAAGCGCGCTCATCCAAAGGAGGGCGATGATGCCCCTCCTGCTGGAAGGGGCTTACTCCCCGCGCCGGCGCGGGCGGAGACCCCGTGGCGTTGAGTGGCGCATCCGCTGCCGCTCCAGAGCGATGAGCTTCCTGGCAAAGGTAGTTACGCCCGCTCCTCGGGGCTGTCTCTTGGGCTGGGCCTCATGCGGCCGCCAGTCGCGCGTGACCCACTCGGCCTGGTGGTCCGCCACATCCGGTCTCGGCAAGCCATCGGAGGGCCACGTGCTCAGGAGCGAGGGCGCCAGCCCCTCTTCGGCGCCCATCACAGCCTTCTGCTCCTTCGGCGGCCGGCCGATGGGCACCGTGGCCCAAGCAACAAGGAGCCCACACCCATCCCAAGGACCTGGCCCGCCAGCGGCACCCTCTGCCTCGGCGTTCTCTCTTGGCCTGTGCACCAGGTACTCTCCAACTCCGAACAAGCTAATACTCAATCGCCATGGTCTTCAGGTTCCCGGGCAGCGGGTAGCTGGCTTGTGCGGCCCCGCCAGCGCCGGCTGCGCCGGCAAGGTCACCCGACTCCAGGGCGTCGCCTGGCTGCACCTGGCCCAGTCGCTTCACCAAGAGTTGCTGGATCTCGCTGAGCCTGCGCTGAATTCGGTCCTCCCGCTCCCTCAAGCGGGCCATCTCTGCTTCCAGTCGTAGCCGCTCCATACCCAGGGCCAGGATCTCGAGGTAGGGGGTGCCCTTGTGCCGGGAGCTGGAGCGGTAATGGGTGCTGATGGCTGTCCGCGCGTCACGAAGGCCCTTCAGTTCGCCGGAGCCTTTCACAATGGCCCTCCTTTCCCGGCCTCAGATAGCTCTCTGACTTTCAAGCTTTGCCCATCCAGTGCTGCGTCAACGAGCTGGCCCAACACCTCCTTCACTCGTAACGCCTGGGCCTTGCTGCCCACGCGGGAGGACTCAGAGGCCAAGATATCCACGCACACCTGGCGGAACAGGCCGTCACCCCTCTCGACAGAGCTATCGCGCACCCTCATGGCCCGCGCCACCATGATGCAGCCGCGGATGGTGGGAGCGAACTCACAGACGCCGGACCCCCTCAGGCCCCGAACAACGCGGACGATCTGCTGGGCGTCGGCTGGCGAGATGCCGGACTTGGCCACAGTGATGGCCACCTCCGTCTCCTCGTCGAAGGTCTCCAGGTCCAGGGTGACCATCCGGTCCCGGAGGGCGTCCTGGCTCCGGTACACACCAGCGTACTCCTCAGGATTGCTGGTGAAGATGGCGGTGAAGTTGGGATGGACCCGAAGGTAGTTGCCCCCGTCCCTTGCCGAGGGGAGGTCCAGCATCTTCTCCTGAAGGACCGAAAGCAGCGCGTTGTTGGCCTCCGGACGGGAGCGGGTGAACTCGTCGTAGATCAGCGTGAAACCGTAGCGGCAGGCCACTGTCAGCCGGTTGTCCATCCAATGTCGGCTGGTGTCCTCTTCAGTCTTGAGGACTGAGTGGATGAAGTTGTCAATGACCTTTCTGGTACGGTAGCCGTGCTCACCGCCAACGAGGTCAGACGTAGAGAACTCCTCGTCGCCGTGGATCATGACGACCGGGCGCCCCAGCTTGCTGGCCACGTGCATTGCCAGGGTGGTCTTGCCAGTGCCCGAAGCCCCCCGGAAGTGGACGGGGAAGCCCGCAGCAAGGTAGGTCAGGGCACGCTCCACGACGCTTCGGACGAAGGGCGTCTCTACAAAGTTGGGCAGCGGCCGCGGCTCCAGAACGGTCGTCACCCCTTCCATCGCCATAGCAACATCCTCCTTCCGAGACACCGCTCAGGGCGCTATCCCCAAACGTTGTCCCTTCAGGGCCTCGCCACCCTGACGCCTAGGCTGGAAAGACCCCCGGGCTAGGCCCGCCGGCGCCAGGGGCCTGGGTTGACCCACCCTTAGGCCGCAAAGTAGAGGCGGCCCCGCTTCTCGGTCTGTCCCGCTTCCATCAGGCTCCGGACCACCTGGGCTGACTCGAAGCGGCTCAGACCGAACTCCTGCTCAATCTCAACAAGGCGGACCCCATCCGGGTGGCTGGCCAGGAACTCGAAGACCCGGCCCCTCACGGCGGCGAGTTTCTCGTTCAGCTCGCCAATCGGAGCGGCAGCGATCTCCTCCTCCTCAGTGGCCTCCGGCGGGGGAGTCATCGGCGCCGCAGCTTTGAGGAGCGGCACCTCTGGGCTCCGCACGGCCACCGCTACGCCACCACGTCGCCTGTGGAGGGCCAGCAACATTTGCTGCCACTCCTGCCGGGCGGCCGCACGGTCATCGGCCGTGTCCTTCAGCCGTGCCTGGGCACTGGCGCTCCGTCCGGTCTCCCTCTGGGCCAACGCCTTGCATCCCTGCGCCAGGTGAGCCCGCTGCTGCCGGGCCATGCCCTGCTGGCTGGCCCGCACATCCTTCAGCCACGCCTGCGCCCCAGACCGGCGCTGTCCCTCTGCCTGGGCCCGTGCCTTGCACCCTTGCGCCAGGGAAGCCCGCTGCTGCCGGGCCATGCCCTGCTGGCTAGCCCGCACGTCCTCAAGCCACGCCTGCGCCCCAGACCGGCGCTGTCCCTCTGCCTGGGCCCGTGCCTTGCACCCTTGCGCCAGGGAAGCCCGCTGCTGCCGGGCCATGCCCTGCTGGCTAGCCCGCACGTCCTC
>JACQUK010000085.1 GCA_016210325.1 Chloroflexota bacterium | reverse complement strand
CCGGGCCTCCGGCGCCCCCCTCCAGTGCTCCCAGTCCTTGGCGTGTTCCTAGCATTTTGCCTGGCCATTGTCCTGACGGGCAGGGGCGGCCCCCGTCGGTGCTTGCGGCTATAATGGGTGCTGCTATGCGAGTGGTGTTCATGGGCACCCCTGCTTTCGTCCTCCCGATTCCCGAGGCACTGCTGGAGGCTGGCCACCAGCTTGTGGGGGTCTACACCCAGGCCGACAAGCCCGCCGGCCGCGGCCGTAGCCCCAGGCCATCGGCCGTCAAGGAGTTCGCCCTGCGGCGGGGTATTCCGGTCTTTCAGCCGGCCACCCTGCGTCGGCCTGAGCCCCAGGCCCAGTTGCGCGCCCTGGGCCCCGATGCCATTGTGCTGGCCGCCTACGGGAAGATCCTGCCCAAGGAGGTGCTGGGGATATCGCGCCTGGGCGGCCTCAACGTCCATCCATCGCTCCTGCCACGGCACCGGGGCGCCGCGCCGCTCCAGAGCACCATCCTGGCGGGAGACACGGTCACTGGCGTCACCATCTTCCTGATGGACGAGGGCATGGACACGGGCGCGGTCCTGGCCCAGGCCCAGGAGCCGGTCCGTCCCGACGACACGGCCGACTCGCTGGCGGGCCGCCTGTTCGTCCTGGGGGCACGGCTGCTGGTGGAGACCCTGGAGCGCTGGGGACGAGGAGAGATCACGCCGCAGCCGCAAGACGAGGCAAAGGCCACCTACACAGCACCTCTGAGGAAGGAGCAAGGGAGGCTGGACTTCACGCAGCCGGCGGCGCTGCTGGCCCGCCAGGTGCGGGCCTACCACCCCTGGCCGGGCACCTGGACGGCCTGGAAGGGCAGGCTGCTGAAGGTACTGGAGGCCGAGCTTTGGACTCCGGACTCCCCCGTGGCGGGAGATGTGGGCCAGGTTATCGCGCTGCCCCCCGGTGCGCCGGCTCCCGCCGGCGTGGTGACCGGCCAGGGGGTGCTGGCCCTGAAGCGGCTCCAGTTGGAGGGCAAGCGGCCCGTGGCCTGCGATGAGTTCCTACGCGGCTACCGGGGGTTCGTGGGCGCCAGGCTAGGGGCGTGAGAGCGGGTCGCCCCCCGGGTCAGGCCCGTGCGCTACAATACCGCTAGCATAGTTTCAGGAGGCACCGGTGGAGTTGCTGCGCAGCCTGCTGTTTGTCCCTGGCAATCGCGCTGACATGCTTCAGAAGGCCGGCAACGCGCCCGCAGACGTCCTGGTGCCCGATCTCGAGGACTCGGTGCCGGCCGCCGAGAAGGTGCGGGCCAGGGAGACCGTCGCCAGGGCGCTGCCCACGTTGGCGGCCCAGGGCCAGCGAGTGATGCCCCGGGCCAACTCCCTGGGCAGCGGGCTGCTGGCCGGGGACCTGGCCGCCGTGGTAAGCCCCCACATCTTCGCCGTCACGGTTGGGAAGGTCAGCTCGGCATGGGAGGCGCGGGAGGCCGCGGCCCAGGTTGCCGCCGCCGAGCGGCGGGCAGGCCTGCAGGCAGGCTCCATCAAGCTGGTCCCCTGGCTGGAGACGGCGGGCGGCGTGCTTCACGCCTACGACATCTCCACCGCCTCGCCAAGGGTCATTGCGGTGGCCTTCGGGGCTGACGACTACCTGGCCGACATGGGCATCGGGCGCTCGCCGGAGGACCCGGAGATCGCCTTTGCGCGTCACACCGTGGCCCTGGCGGCCCGCGCCGCCGGGGTGCTGGCCCTGGACACCCCTCATGTCCACTTCCGCGACCCGGAAGGCCTGAAGGCCGACATCGCCAAGGCCAGGGCCGCCGGCTACAGGGGCAAGTTCGCCATCCACCCCGGCCAGCTCGAGACCATCAACACCCTCTTTGCTCCCTCGCCCCAGGAGGTGGAGTACGCCCGGCGGGTGGTGCAGGCGTCGGCGGAGGCCGAGGCCCAGGGCCGCGGCGTCACCTCGGTGGACGGCAGGATGGTGGACGCGCCCATCATCAAGCGTGCCCGCGACGTGCTGGCCGCCGCCGACGCCATCGCCGCGCTCCAGAAGCGGGCCTGACATGGCACCGGACCGCATCCTGCTGGAGGGCATGGGCTTCTACGGCTACCACGGCGTGGCTCCCCAGGAGCGCGCCCTGGGGCAGCGCTTCGTGGTGGACCTGGTGGCCGAGCTTGACCTTCGCCCTGCGGGGGCCTCGGACCGGCTGGAAGACACGGTCAACTACAGCGCCCTGTACCGAGCGGTGAAGGAGGAGGTGGAGGGGCCGCCAAAGGGCCTGCTGGAGGCGGTAGCAGCCGCCATCGTCGAGCGGGTGCTGCGGGAGTTCCCCCAGGTGCAGGCCATCCAGGTGCGGGTGGCCAAGCCGTCGCCGCCCATCAAGGGGGCTGTCGTGGGCAGCGCCGCGGTGGAGGTCTACCGCAGGCGGGGGGAGTGACGGGAGTGTTATGTACTACCCTTCGCGCAGCCCTCTTTGTGTTTGAGCCACCGCCGTCGGCGGCAGAATGCCTTTCTCGGTCACGTACCCCGTGACCAGCTCCGCCGGCACCAGGTCGAAGCCCGGCTCCAGAGGCTCCTGGAGCGCCACCTCGGCGAACTTGAAGCTCTCAGCGATGCTGTAGAGCGGGATGCGGCGGCGCGCCGCCCGGGCCAGGGCCAGCGTCGGCGTGCCGTTGACCAGGGAGCCGTCGGGGAGCACCTGGTCGGCTCCCACCAGGGCAAGCTCCGCCCAGCCCACCGCCTCGGTGACCTGGGCATCGGGCACCAAGCGGACGGCGATGGGGTCGCCGGCCAGGGCCTCTTTGAGCCTGGCGCCGTATGCCACGTCCCCGTGCCACGACTCCAGGGCCAGCACCGACAGCCGGCACCCACGGCCCCAGGCCAGCCGCAGTGCGCGTGTCACCGCCGTGGAGTAGCTGCACGTCAGCACCGTGGCGCCGTCCCGCAGGAGTCCGGCAGCTCGCACCCCGGCCCCGTGCGAGGCCGTGGCGGTCCGCTCCAGCAGGGCGTCGCAAGCAGCGACCGCACGCGCCGCCGTGCCATCCCCCCACTCACGCAGGAACCAGCGCGCGGCGTTGGTCACCGCGGCCATGCTCGGCCTGGCGGTCATGAGGGCTTGGGCCGCCTCTCGCAGGGTCCGCTGAAGGGCTTCGTCGTTGCCGCCCTGCTCGGCGGCCAGCCGCAGCGTCCGCAGCGCCTCCTGGGCCAGTTCTCCGGCCCCGCGCTGGCGGTCGGCGCGGATGGCCGCTATGCGCGCTCTCACGAGGGGGTGCATACTCGTTCCCACACCTCTGGCAGGCCTGGCACCGTGTCAAAGCTGACGATGTCGCCCGGGTCCACCCAGCGGGCCTCGGTGTGCTCCCAGTCCAGGCGGATGCAGGCAGGGTCCTGCACGGAGAAGAGGAAGGGGTGCACCAGCCACTGGCCGCCGCCTTCGTCGGCCACCAGCAGGGGCTCGCCCCGGCGCAGAAGGACTACCTGGTCCACTCCCAGGCCCGTCTCCTCGCTGATCTCCAGAAGGGCCTGCTCCAGGGAGTCCACCCCATCCGGCAGGTAGCCACTGACGGCGGCCCATCGCCCGCGGAAGGTGCCAACGCGCTGGCTGCGGCGCAGCAGGAGCACCTGGTTGCGGTGCTGGAGGAAGCTGCTCACCACCTTGCGGGGCCCGGGTGCTGTGCTCACGGTAGCAGCATAGCATGGGCGGCAGTGGGAGTGGGGGAGAGGAGGACACAACGTCCCACTTGTGGGGTCACGGCGTGCTGGGAGAACAAAGGGCGCCGCTGGCGGTCCGCCATGCGGCGCCTCGTACAGGGGTCCGCCCTAGAGTCCGCTGTGCCCATGTCCTCGACTAGTGTTTCGAGGCGCACCCCCGGCCGTCGGGCCGGGTCTTTTTGGCTCGAACCGAAGGACTGGCAACCCCTGGGGAAAGGCAGCTTAACAAAAAACGTCCCGAGTAACCTTGCCATCCTTATCAGCGATGCGACCGCCCGCGCTTTAGGGCTGGCACCCTATCCGGCTGTTGGTGCGTCGCTGTTGGTATGCTTAGTCACTCGGGACACTTTGAATATAGCACACGGTGCGCTATATTGTCAAGGTCTCGGGGAGCAGCGGCCTGAGCGACGAAAAACGTAGCACAAAGCATGAGAGGAGGGACCACATATGACCCCGGAACAGAAGCTCAAGGAGATGGGCCTGACACTGCCGCCGGCCCCCAAGCCGGCCGCCACCTACGTCACCGCCGTGCGCAGCGGCAACATGCTCTACACATCGGGCCACGTCGCACTCCGAGCCGACGGCACCCGCATCGAGGGCAAGCTGGGCAAGGACCTCACGGTCGAGCAGGGCTATGAGGCCGCCAAGGCCACCGGCCTCAACCTGCTGGCCACCCTCAAGAGCGTCCTGGGGGACCTGGACCGCATCAAGCAGGTGGTCCGGGTGGTGGGCATGGTGAACGCGGCGCCCGACTTCACCTCCCACCCGCAGGTGGTCAACGGTTGCTCCGACCTGTTCGGCCAGGTCCTGGGTGAGCGAGGCAAGCACGTGCGGACGGCCGTCGGCGTTGGCAGCCTGCCCTTCAACGTAGCGGTAGAAATCGACGTGGTGGTGGAGGTGGCCTAGCATCGGGGCCATCAGGGGCAAGTGTCCGGTCAAGTTTGTTTTGTTGAGCTGTAGAGACCCCCTCGCTGACTCTCCCGTGCCACAGCGGAGAGGATTGTGTTCCTTCCTCTGCTTGCGGGGAAGGCCAGGAAAGGGGTAAAAAGAAGGAGGACACATGCTGGACCTGCTGGTCCGAGGCGGCACCGTCGTCACCCCTGGCCAGGCCGGCCAGTTCGACATTGCAGTCCGGGGCGAGAAGATCGCTGCCGTGGCCCTGCCTGGCGCCATCACCGAGGCGGCCCGCCAGACCCTGGACGCCACCGGCAAGGTGGTGGTGCCCGGTGGCGTTGAGCCTCATGCCCATTTGGCATCGTTCATTGGCACCCAGGCGGAGAAGCGGTCCTACACCATTGGGCCGGAGGATGACACCCGAGGGATGGCCTTCGGCGGCACCACCACCCACATAGACTTCTGCTACGTTCGCCCCGGCATGGACTTCTGGAAGACCCTGGAGGAGCGCGCTGCCCGCTGGAAGGGCCAGTCCCACATAGACTACTCCTTCCACATCGTCCTGACGGGCGCCCACCCCTTCGAGGTCTTTGAGAACATCCCCGAGGCCATCCGCCGTGGCTTCCCCAGCTTCAAGGTGTTCACCCTGGACGTGCTACCACGCAACCCCGAGCGTCCCACCGCGCAACTGGACTTCGGGCGCATCCAGATCGTGATGGAGAAGGCGGCGGCCAATGGCGGCATCGTGGTGGTTCACGCCGAGGACCACGACCTGGTGCAGACGATGTACGAGAGGGTGGCCAAAGAGGGGCGCATGGAGGGCTGGAACCTGCCCGTGGTCCACAACAAGACCTCGGAGCTGCTGTCCTTCCGTCGCACCATCCAGCTCGCCGGCCGCACCGGTGCGGCGGTCTACTTCGTCCACACCTCGGCCAGGGAAGGCGTGGAGGCGGTCAGCGAGGCCCGCAGCAAGGGCCAGGCGGTGTACGCCGAGACGCTGCACCACTACGTGACCTTCGACGCCGAGGACTACAAGAAGCCGAAGGGCTACATCTACCACACCTATCCCTCCCTGAAGCACAAGGAGGACCGGGAGGCCCTGTGGAATGGCCTGCTGCACGGGGACATCTCCACGGTGGGCACTGACGAGTACCCCACCACGCTGGAGGTGAAGCTGCGGGGCAACACTGTGGCCGACGTCACCGGCGGCAACCTGGGCGCCGAGGCCAGGGTGGGCATCACGTACACCGAGGGCGTGGTCAAGCGGGGCATGTCCCTCCAGCGCTTCGCCGAGGTCACCTCGACCAACGCGGCCCGCATCCTGGGCCTCTACCCCCGCAAGGGGGCCATCGCCCCGGGCAGCGACGCCGACATCACGGTCATTGACCCATCGGTGCACAAGAAGCTGACCAAAGAAGACTTCCACCTCAGCGACTACAGCCCCTGGGAGGGGTGGGAGGTGCAGGGCTGGCCCGTGACCACCGTCCTGCGCGGCAAGGTGATTGTGGACAAGGGCCGCCTGCTGGGCTCCCTGACCGACGGCCAGCTCATGCCGCGCAAGATAGACCCGGCGGTGCTCAAGGCGCCGGTCTGCTGAGGGGGAGGGAGTACCGCCAGACTTGAAGCCTCCACGTTGCTGGCCCGGCAAACACATTTGTTTGCCGGGCCAAGGGCCTTCTTCCGCTCGCGTGGACTGATGGACCAGAGGGTGTTCGAATCCACGACGGCCCACCATACGGTACGAAAGGTAAGACGCGGACTTTCGAGAAGACCTTTGCCCTGAACTTGCCTATAGGAGACGCCGGTTCTGGGACCGAGGCCGTGCAGTGAGCACACGTCTAGGGTCCAGCAGGTCACGGACGGCGTCGCCCAGTAGTGCGGAGGCGAGCACGCTTATGCTTAGCGCCAGCCCAGGAAAGACGGTAGCCCACGGAGCAGCTTCAAAATACTGGCGCACCCCCTCTTGAAGCATTCTGCCCCATGAGGGAAAGGGTGGAGGCACTCCTAGACCGAGGAAGCTTAGAGT
>JACQUK010000084.1 GCA_016210325.1 Chloroflexota bacterium | reverse complement strand
GTGCATGCGGGCGCCGCCCATCTCCTCCAGGGTCACCTTCTCGGCGATGACCATCTCCGCCATGCGGGGGGAGCCCAGGTACATGCTGGCGTTGCCCTCGACCATCGCCACGAAGTCGCAGAAGGAGGGGATGTAGGCGCCGCCGGCGGCGCTGGGGCCGAGCAGGAGGCAGACCTGGGGGACGTAGCCGGAGAGCTTGGCCTGGTTGAAGAAGATGCGGCCGGCGCCGCGGCGACCGGGGAACATCTGCACCTGGTCGGTGATGCGGGCGCCGGCGGAGTCCACCAGGTAGATGATGGGGACGCGCAGGCGCAGGGCGGTCTCCTGGAGGCGCAGTATCTTCTCGACGGTGCGCCAGCCCCAGGAGCCGGCCTTGACGGTGGAGTCGTTGGCCATGACGCAGACGGTGCGGCCCTCGATCTGGCCGGTGACGGTGACGACGCCGTCGGCGGGGAGATCGGGGTCGCGGCTGTTGGCCAGCAGGGCGTCCTCGGCCTGCCAGCCGGGGTCGAGCAGGCGGGCCAGGCGGTCGCGGGCGAAGAGCTTGCGCTGGCGGCGGGCGCCCTCGTGGTAGCGGGGCGGGCCGCCCTTGCGGAAGCGGTCGCTAAGCTGGCGGGGGTCTTCGGGCATGGCGTACCTCCTGGGGGGCAGCGACCCTGGCAGCATTGTACGACCGGGGCGCTGCCTGGGGCGGCGCGCGAGAAGGGCGGAACAGCGCGCGGGTGCTGGGACATTTGGTGGGCTTAGCTATATTCTGGTAGATTCTACCTATTGACACCCTGAGGGGGTTGAGATATCTTGCTTACACAAGGCAAGTGGAGGGCACGAGCATGGCATTCCAGTTGGCGGGAGACTACAACGATGTAATCCAATCCATCAAGCGTTTTAACGAGGAGCTCCCACGGAGCGAAGGCTTGCAGGAGTTGTTGGGCTACTTCCGTGCCTGGTATTACTCGCCGGAGCTGGACCAGGTAGGTCCGAGCAAGTTCGCCGGCTACAAAGGCATGAATGCCGCAGAGTATCTGGCCAACAATCGAGAGGAGGGCGGGCTGGACGGGACGTCTACAGAGCCAGAGTTGGCAAAGTGGTTTGACCGCTTGGGTGATGCCTCCCCAGAGTCCTTATATGTAGCGGGCCTAGTGGAGCGTCTGGTGTCGAGGTACGAGAGGTGGCCCAACAGGGCGAGCCGCTTCAACGCCCCACGCCTTTGGAAGCAAGCTGGCATAGCTAAGCCACGCCCATTGGCAGTTAGCCCCGCGCCGCGTCTGGAGGCGGCGCCAGCCGATGTCGCGGACGTGTTTCACCGCGCCTTTGGCTCGCTTAGCCTGGAGGAACAGAGGGCCGTCGCCGAGCGCCTCCTCGCCGAGAGGCCATCCCGTGACGAACCCCTAACTGCTCTAACCTCCTCTGAGGCACCTGCCCTAGCAGAACTCTGGGACAACCCGGCAGACGCAGCCTATGACCAGCTACAGTAGGGGAGAGGTGGTCCTGGTCAGATTCGTTTACACAGACCAAAGAAGTGTGAAGCTGCGGCCAGCGTTGGTGGTAAGCTCCGATGTCTATCACCAAGGGCGGCGAGAGGTGATACTGGCGGGAATCACCAGCAACGTGCGGAGGGTGCTGGTGTGTGACACTCCTGTCAAGAAGTGGCAGGCGGCTGGGCTGCTGGCGCCTTCAGTCGTCGCTGGGATCATTCAGACTGCCAGGCAGAGCGACCTCTCCCGGCGCCTGGGAACGATGTCGCCTGCGGACCTTCAGGGAGTGGAGGGAAATCTGCGGACAGCGCTTGGATTCGCGTAGAACCGCGATACGCCCGATTGAGTTCACCCTCACCCTGACCCTCTCCCAGGCGGAGGGGCTGGACTTCACCCCCACCCCCACCCTAACCCTCCCCCATCAAGGGGGAGGGGATTTCGGGATAGCTCATAGCGTTCACTGAATCCCCTTAGGCTTTTGCAAGATGCCAT
This sequence comes from Chloroflexota bacterium, assembly GCA_016210325.1. Classification (GTDB taxonomy): domain Bacteria; phylum Chloroflexota; class Dehalococcoidia; order Lucifugimonadales; family HRBIN23; genus JACQUK01. Next base: position 2,333 of record JACQUK010000084.1, on the reverse strand, counting down.
CAAAGACTGGGAATACATTATCTCTGATGAAGTCGTGTATCGCGGTGAAGTACTCAATCGGGTGGAACACGATACCGTCAATAGGGTTTCCGATGTAGAAAACTACCGACTCGGTTACCTGTGGTTTGAAGTTATCGGGTTTTGTCGGTGTCCACTGCACGGTTACTACCAATACGTGGCCCTCGCTAGGAGCTTGGAGTGCGACCCCTTGTCCAGGGCCAGCACCTCCCTTTCCGGCTCGGGTGGTGATGGGGACGACCCGATGTTTATCAAAATTGGCGAAGCGGTCAAGTACTTCCAGCAACTCAAGTTCAGGTCTCTCCGGTCGGTGATACGGCTGAAACTTCTCAATGGCGTCCAAAGCATCGGTGAGGAAGTACTTCACGGCCCCATGGGCATTGAAAAGGTCTGGAGAGGTGCATATCGGGAAGGCGATTTTCCTCTCGTCTCGTTCGGTCAGGGTTCCCCTCTTGTGCTTGAGCCTCGCCAACTGCCACGCGATATGGTCAAGGGAGTCGCGCAGATCACCGCAGGCATCTCCGAGGATTGCTCCCCATGCGTCGGGAGCTGCTATGCGTTGGCCAAGGATAGGCTGTTGACCTGCCTGAAATTGCTGCTGGTCAACGGTGACTGCACTTGGATTCTTCTCGGTGAAAACGCGAATCCGCCGCTTGAGTCCGTTGAGGTGTATGTTCGCCCGCTGAACTTTGAGGTAGGCGCTGCGAAGTTTATGGTCGATGGGGTAAACTATGGGCATGAGCCGGAAACCTCAACTGCCGCATCAAAAGACTCCCCAGGGCTACGAGATTCCAATTCCCACCAAGGAGGAGGTAGACCACGTACTAAAGCGGGCGGCACAGCCGATCAAGCCCTCAACTCCCACGCGCCGCCCGAAGAAGTAGCGTCTCGAACATCGCCTGCCCGTCGTCGCGGTGGGAGTACCGCCAAGCATACTCGTTCAGGTAGCCCTGAAGATGTTTAGCGGACACCGAGTGGTAGACCCCACCTATCCCTCTCTTAGTGAGGGACCAAAATCCCTCAATCGTGTTAGTGTGCACATCTCCGCTAACATAGACCTGTTCGGAGTGCTGAATCCGCTTGTGCGGGTAGCCCTTCTTCTCCAGCCCATCGTAAGATTTCAGTTCGTCGGTGTAGACGGTAGAGGCTGGCAGCACACGCCGCTCAATATGGGGCATGATGGTGGCCTTCCTGACATTCGGCACCGTAACGGCGACCACGCGGCCCTTGCGTTCCACCATGCCGAACACGGCCACCTTGTGGGACTCAGGGCCAGGGCGTCCGCGCCTGGTCCCACGCCGCACACCACCTACATAAGTTTTGTCAGCCTCAACGTCCCCAGTCAACGGCTCGGCGTCGTTCTGCTCCATGAGGTAATTGCGAATCCGGAAGGCGATGCGCCACGCCGTCTTGTAAGTGACGCCCAATTCGCGCTCCAGTTGCTTAGCGGAGATTCCGCATCGTGTGCTGACCATCAGATACATCGCATAGAACCACAGGTGCAACGACGTGGACGACTTCTCAAAAATGGTGCCTACAAGCGGGTGAACGTGCAACCCGCACGCAACGCATGTCCAAGAGCAGCGCAGTTGCTCCGATTCGTAGCGGCGAAAGGAGCGGACTTGGCCGCACTTGGGGCAGTCGGCGTGTTCACCATCCGGCGAGTAGCGTTCGCGCCACAGGTATTCAAGGCAAGCAGCATCGTTCGGGAAGCGTTGCATGAACTCCATGAGGGAGTGGCGCGACTCCGAAGACTCGGCTCGAACTGGTTGGTTCCGGTTCACTGGCGGCATAGCAGGTACTCCTTCACTGCCACCAGTGTAGCACATCTGGCTTATAATGTCAAGGGATAGTTGCCTAGCTCATCAAGGGTGCGTCCCGCCAGGACAGTTGTAGAATAGGTGGAAGGAGCGAGAACATGACCACGGCGAAGAGGCAGCCGCGGATGAAGTTCGGCATCCAGACCGCCCAGCAACTGGTGACCTATGAGCAGCTGAAGGAGTGCTGGCAGGCCGCCGACGACCTGGGCCTCCACAGCGCCTGGTGTCACGACCACTTCCTCCCGGCAGGGGTGAAGGAGCCGGTGGGGTCCTGCATGGAGGGCTGGACGATGCTCTCGGCGCTCCTGCCCCAGACCAGGCGCCTGCGGGGCGGGCTCTTCGTCGCGGGCAACACCTACCGCCACCCGTCCGTTGTGGCCAAGGCCACCACCACCCTGGACAACATCACCGGCGGGCGGGTGGAGCTGGGCATCGGCGCGGGCTGGTTCGAGCTGGAGCACAGCGCCTACGGCATCCCGTTCTACACCACCGCCG
>JACQUK010000083.1 GCA_016210325.1 Chloroflexota bacterium | reverse complement strand
GGAGACGCCCATCGGCGAGGAGGAGGACTCCCACCTGGGCGACTTCATCGAGGACCGGAACGCCCTGGCGCCCATTGATGCCGCCTCCTACCAGCTCCTGAAGCAGCAGGTGGAGGAGGTGCTGTCCACCCTGAGCGACCGGGAGCGGCGGGTGCTGGAGCTCCGCTTTGGGCTTACTGACGGGCGCAGCCGGACGCTGGAGGAGGTGGGGCGGGAGTTCGGGGTCACCCGGGAGCGCATCCGCCAGATTGAGGCCAAGGCCCTGCGGAAGCTGCGCCACCCCAGCCGCAGCAAGAAGCTCCGGGACTTCCTGGAGTAAGGGCCTGCCGGGGTGCTCCCACGGCCCGCTCGGCCTGCTTCCAGGAGCGACCGCTATGCCCGAAGCGCCGGACCTCTTCGTTGTTCGCCAGCGCCTGGAGCGACTGCTGACCGGGGCGGTCGTCCGCAGCGCTCTGGTGCTGCGGCCCCTGGTGCTGCGTTCCCTGGCCTCTCAAGACTTTCCCACCGACCTGACCGGGCGAAGCTTTTTGGCTTTCTGGTGCCGCGGGAAGTTCCTGGGGATGGAGCTTTCTGCCAAGGGGGAGCAACGGACGGGCAGCGGCGCGGCGGAGCGCCTGCTCGTCATCAATCCGATGCTCAGCGGACACCTTATGCTGTGCCCAGCGGCTGATCCGCGACTCAAGAGCGTCTTTCTAGTGCTGGCCCTGGAGGACGGCCGGGAGGTGCGCTACGCCGATGCGGACCAGATGGGGAAGGTGTACTACCTGGCCCCGCAGCAGCTTGGCCAGGTCCCCCGCCTGCTGGAGCAGGGTCCGGACGTGCTGGACTCGCCTCTGGTGCTGGAGGAGTTTGCTGCCCGGCTCCGCAGGTATGCGGGAGAGGTCAAGGGTGTGCTGACCCGTGGCCGCGTGGTGGCCGGTGTCGGCAATGCCTACGCTGACGAGGTGCTTTTCGCTGCGGGCGTCTACCCGTTTACCCGCGTCCACGCTCTGACACGGCCGCAGCTCGAAGCCCTGCACCGGGCGCTCTATACGGTGCCGCAGGACGCGGTCAGTGTGCTGGATGGGCGGATTGGCAATGACATCCACCTCAAGGTGCGGGACTTCTTGCAGGTGCATGGCAAGGGAGGCCAGCCCTGCCCCCGTTGCGGGTCCCGCATCACCAGCATCACCGCTAACGGCTATCTGACCAACTACTGTCGTGCCTGCCAGCCGGGCTCCTTGCTCAAGCGGTAGAGGCCCGTAGAGAGTAGCCTGTACTATCCTGGGATGAAGCTGTGTTGGACGTGCTTGGTGTGGGGTGGGGCCTCTAGCGGCCAGAAGGTGATGCTGATCTGGCTGGCATGGTGAGGAGCTTTCCAAGCGAGGAGCAACTGGTGCGACAGCGGACAACTGAGATACGGCCAGCAGCCCCCTTCAGCCTGGAGCTGACGGCCGGCTACCAGACCTACTTTCGCGGACACTCCGGTGCCGACCTCCTCCACCAGGGGACCTATTGCCGGCTGCTGGAGCGGCAGGGCCGCCCCCTGCTGCTGATGGTATGCTCTGCCAGCAGTCCGGAGGAGATTAAGGCCCCGGTCCTCCGCGTAGATGTGGCAGGGCCGGATGTCTCCGAGGATGACCTGAGGTGGGCCGCAGGGCGGGCGACGTGGGTGCTGAACACCGACCTGGACCTGGGCCCCTTCTATCAGATGGCTGCCGGTGACCCGCGGCTGGCCTACGTTGCCCACCGCCTCCGCGGGCTGCACCCGCCCAGGGTGCCCACCCTGTTTGAAGGCCTGGTGCAGGCCATCTGTGGGCAGCAGATATCCTCCCAGGTGGCCTGGGTAATCCGCAACCTCCTCATTCAGCGGTATGGGGCGACGTTGGAACTCAACGGCCAGGTCTATCAGGGCTTTCCTTCACCGGAGGCCCTGGTGGCTGCTGGCGTGGAGGGCCTTCGGGGAGCCAAGCTGAGCACTCGCAAAGCCGAGTACATTGTGGACATCGCTGCCCTGGCGTCTTCCGGCGAGCTGGATACTGAGCGCTTCGCCGGCTTGTCTGATGAAGAGGCGGCAGAACGCCTCCTGCGGCTGCGGGGGGTGGGCGGGTGGACCATTGAGTGGGTGCTGCTCAGGGCCCTGGGCCGGCCAGCGGTGTTCCCCGCCGGCGACCTGGCCTTGCGCCGAGTGGTCGCCGACCTGTATAACGGAGGTGAGCCGCTGACCGAAAAGGAGGCACGGAGCATCGCTGATGCGTGGGGCCCGCTCAGGGCACAGGCGGTGGTCTACCTTTTTGCCGCGCTGCGGCTGGCCCTGCTGGCCGAAGCTGGAAGGGCCTGATATGGACAGGATGCGGACTCGGGAAGGGAATGGGTGGCTGTTGAGGCTCAGGCGTTGCTCCGGTGTTTGGGCGGGCGGAGACCCTCGCAAACTGCCTCTGAACGGTGTCTGAGAATTGTCAAAAACTTCTGCTTAAGTACTTTACTGTTGGTAAGGCTAGTGGTAAACTTCCTCCCGCTTGCATTCCCTGGCGGCAATGCCAGGACGCTTTGTTTCCAGCCGCTGGTGGTGGGGTTGGGAGGGGCCGAAGGCTGAGGAGCACGATATGGGGCCTCGGATTATAGGTGGCGAGTCCCAGGGGCGCCGTCTGCGCACCGCCAAGGACACCGGCGTTCGCCCCACCTCTGACCTGGTACGCGGCGCCGTGTTCTCCATATTGGCGCAGCGGGTAGAGGGGGCCAGGGTCCTGGACCTCTTCGCAGGTAGTGGCGCCCTGGGTGTGGAGGCCCTGAGCCGCGGCGCGGCCTGGGCCGATTTCGTGGAAGCAGTGCCCCATCGGGCCTCTGCCATCCGTGCTACCCTCCGGGAGCTAGGGTACGGCGACCGCGCCCGCGTCTACGCGGCGAAAGCTGAGCGTGCCCCAGCCATCCTTCAGGGTCCCTACCACCTCATCTTCCTGGACCCGCCCTACGAGTACCCAGGCCTTGCTGACCTCCTCCTGCAAATTGCGGCGTCGTCGCTGCTGATGCTGGGAGGGCTTATGACCGTGGAGCACAGCCGGCGCCAGGAGCTCCCGGAGGCCTTCGACGGCACCGCGTTGGTGAAACAGCGGCGCTATGGTGATACAGTTATCTCCATCTATCAGCGAGGAGGCCGTCCGTGGTAGTCGCGGTGTACCCGGGGACGTTCGACCCGGTGACCAACGGCCATGTGGATGTTGCCGAGCGTGCCTCCCGGATTTTCGAGCAGGTGGTAGTGGGGATCTACGAGGCGCCGCCCAAGTCCCTGCTCTTCAGCACCGAGGAACGGGTGGCCCTCTGTGCTGAAGCCTTGAAGCACCTGCGCAACGTTCATGTACGTCCCTTCCGTGGGCTGGTGGTGGACTTCGCGCGGGCCGCCGGGGCCCAGGCCCTGCTGCGTGGCCTGCGGGCTGGCTCAGACTTCGAGTACGAGTTCGAGATGGCCATGATGAACAAGAAGCTGGCCCCCGAAGTCGAGGCCGTCTTTCTCATGAGCAGCCTGGAATGGCAATTCCTGAGCAGCAGCAGGGTAAAAGAGGTCTGTGCTCTGGGCGCCAACATCACCAACATGGTGCCACCTCACGTTTCAGCGAAACTCAAGGAGCGGCTGAGTGCCAAGCAGAGTTGAGCAAGTTGGTTCTGCAAAAGATTTGGGGATAACCTCCCTGCGGCTTACGCCGGGGGGAGCAATGAGATGGCACACAGTGCCACGCGATGGAAAGGGGTGAAGTATGGAACTACTGAGTCTCATTGACAAGCTGGAGAGCCAGGTGACCACCAGCGCCCGATTGCCAGCCACCAAGAAGGTGCTGCTGGACCTGGACCGGGTGCTGGACATGGTGGACCAGATCCGGCTGGCGGTGCCCAAGGATGTCCAGGAGGCTGCTGAGGTCCTGACCAAGCGGGAGGGCATCATCAACCAGGCCATTCTGGACAGCAGGCGCATCAAGAGCATGGCGGACGAGGAGTCCAAGGCCAAGGTAGACCAGAGCGAGGTCCTTCGCCAGGCCAACCAGCGGGGCGAGGAAATGCAGCAGAACGCCCAGCGAAAGGCGGATGCCATCGTTGCCGAGGGCCAGCGGAGGGCCCAGCAGTTGGCCGCCGACGCCGAAGCTTTCGCCGATGCCCGTGTCAAGGAAGCCAACGTCTACGCCCAGCAGGTGCTCTCGCAGCTCGAGCAGTCCCTGTCGGGTGCGCTGAACAGCATCCACCGTGGGCTGGACGCTCTGGACAGGCAAGAAGAGACCAGCGCCGTCGGGTAGGCGTGCCCGCGCACAGTGCTGGAAGTGGCACACAAGAGCTGTTGCACTGGGCCTTAGCGATTATCTCAGAACACCACAGCCTGAAGGCTGTGGCATGATACCCCCGCCCCGACGTGTCGGGGCGGGGGTAGGTAGTGCCTTTTGAGATAGTTTCTTGGCGCCCGGTGAGGGCTGAAACGTCGGAGCTCGCCGGGCCTGATGGCACCAGCGGTCCCGCATGGCTGCCGTCGTCGGCCGGGTACCGGCTCTTGAGCATGGCCTGTTGGGAGACCTTCGGCCCTATGCCGGCCAAGGCATGGGGCCGAAGGTCACGTATCCAGGGTTGGTTCAAGGTTGCTCATTCGTCCCCCACCCTAACCCCCGCCGGCAGGGGAAGGGACTCTCCTCGCCCCCGCAATGGGGAGAGTCAGAGAGGGGGTGACAACGAAGCGGCCTTGGTCAGGTTTCGCCCTCGGTAGAACCTGGCAGAACGTGCCGTGTATAATGCGGCTAAGCTTTGCCAGCGAGGGCTTTCCATGCCAAGAGCCGCCTCGGCCCAGTCGCAGCTACCCCTGCGCGACCGTCCCCTTCTCATACTGCTGGATGGCCACGCCATAGTGCACCGGGCCTGGCATGCCATCCGCACCCCCATGACGGTGGGCCGCACCGGCGAAGAGGTGCGGGCCGTCTACGGCTTCGTCTCCACCTTGCTCAAGGCGCTCCAGGACTTCAGTCCCACCCACGCGGCCATCACCTTTGACCGGCCCACGCCCACCTTCCGTCACCAGGCGTTCCGCGACTACAAGGCCCAGCGCCCTCCGGCCCCGCCGGAGCTGCGTCAGCAGTTCGAGCGTGTCCGCCAGATGGTGCAGGCCTTTGGCATGCCCATCTTCGAGGTGGACGGCTTCGAGGCCGACGATGTCCTGGGCGCCCTGTGCCAGCAGGCGGAGGCCAAGAATGTAGAGACCTACATCCTGACCGGGGACACGGACACGTTGCAGTTGGTGACGCCGTTGGTGCGGGTGGTCCTCTCCTACCGCATCCAGGAGCGGATCGTGTTCGATGAGGCCCAGGTAGCCGAGCGCTACGGCGGGCTGAGGCCGGACCAGCTCGCCCACTTCAAGGCGCTGCGCGGTGACCCCAGCGACAATATCCCCGGCGTCCCCGGCATCGGCGAGAAGACGGCCATCAAGCTGCTGCTGGACTACGGCACCGTGCAGGGCATCTACGAGCGCCTGCCGGAGGTGCCAGAGAAGCTCCGCGATCTCCTGGCCCGGCACCGGGAGCTGGTGTTCAGGGGCCTGGCCCTGACTACTATCGTGCGCCAGGTACCTGTAACCCTGGACCTGGAGGCGTGCCGCTTCTGGCGGTACGACCGGAGCAAAGTGGTGGACGCGCTGCGGGAGCTAGAGTTTGTCAGCCTGGTCCCCCGCGTGCCCGAGAGTGCGGCTCCGTCCGTCGCCAGCGCTCCCCAGGAGGCCGCTGTTGGCCCCAAAGACTACCGCCTGATCCCTTCGCTGGAGGAACTGGGTGAGGTGGTCCGCAGCCTGCAAGGAGTCCCGCTGCTAGCCTTTGACACCGAGACCACCGGCCAGGACGCTATGCGCTGCGACCTGGTGGGGCTTTCGCTCTGTGGCACGGTCGGGAAGGCCTACTACGTGTCAGTAGGGCATCAGGACTTTCACCTGGACCTCCGGGCGGTCCTGGACAAGCTGCGGCCTCTGCTGGAGATCCCGGGCCTGCCCAAGGTGGCCCACAACGCCAACTTCGATGCCACGGTGCTGGCCAACTCTGGCATAGCCGTCCAGGGGCTCAAGGCCGACAGCATGGTGGCAGCCTTCCTGGTGGGCAAGAAGGCCCTGGGCCTGAAGGAGCTAGCAGTAGCCGTGCTGGGGGAGGAGATGACCCCCATCTCCCAGCTTATCGGCTCTGGCAGCAAGCAGATTACGATGGCGCAGGTGCCCGCGGCCAGGGCCGCTGACTATGCCAGCGCCGACGCCGACATGACGCTGCGCCTCTGGCAAGCCTTGGAGCCGGAGTTGGCCAAGGCGAACGTGGCGAAGGTCTTCTACGAGGTGGAGATGCCCCTGGTGCCCGTCCTGGTGCAGATGCAGCTCAACGGCATCGCGGTGGACGTGGCCCTGCTCGGGCAGATGGGCGCCACCCTGGGCGAGCAGCTCCGTCGGCTGGAGGCGGAGGCGTACAACGCCGTGGGCCACCAGTTCAACCTCAACTCGCCACGGCAACTGGGCGAGGTGCTGTTCCAGGAGCTGAAGCTGCCCAAGAGCAAGCGGACCGCCAGCGGCGGCTACACCACTGACGCCGCCGCGCTGGAGGCGCTGCGGGGCGCCCATCCAGTCATCGAGCACATCCTGGAGTACCGCCAGCTTTCCAAGCTCAAGTCCACCTACGTGGACGCCTTGCCGCAACTGGTCAACCCGCGCACAGGGCGCCTCCACACCAGCTACAACCAGACGGGGGCGGTCACCGGCCGTGTCTCCTCGAGTGAGCCCAACCTTCAGAACATCCCCATTCGCACCGAGCTGGGGAAGCAGATACGTCGTGCCTTCATCCCCGGCGAGAGGGGCTGGCTGCTGCTGGCCGCTGACTACTCCCAGATCGAGCTGCGGGTGCTGGCCCACCTTTCACGTGACCCCAAGCTGATGGAGGCCTTCTTCAGCGGGCTGGACATCCACGCGGCCACGGCGTCTCAGGTGTTCCACGTGCCCCTGGAGCAGGTGACGTCCGACCAGCGGCGGCTGGCCAAGGTGCTGAACTTCGGCGTCATCTACGGCCTCAGCGCCTACGGCATCTCCCAGCAGACCTCGCTGAGCACCGAGGAGGGCGCCCAGTTCATCGAGGGCTATCTGGGGACCTACCCTGGCGTGCGCGCCTACATCGAGGAGACCAAGCGGAAGGCGCGGGGGCTGGGCTACGTGGAGACCGCCCTGGGGCGGCGCCGCTACATCCCGGAGGTCAACGCCGCCAACGGCCAGGTGCGGGCCGCGGCCGAACGCGAGGCCATCAACATGCCAGTGCAGGGCACGGCGGCCGACATCATGAAGCTGGCCATGATTAAGCTGTACGATGCTATGGCCCAGGAGAAGCTGCGCAGCCGGATGCTGCTCCAGGTACACGACGAGCTTATCTGGGAGGTGCCGCCGCAGGAGGTGGAGGTCCTGAAGGGCATGGTGCAGGAGATGATGCCCAGCGCGCTGCCCCTCTCGGTGCCGCTGGCCGTGGCGGTCAAGATGGGCGCCAACTGGGGCGAGCTGGAGTAGGGAGACCAAATGGACCCAGAGGGGCTGTGGAAGGCAGTAGTGGCAGCCTTCGCCGGCCAGCCCGGCATCACCCAGGCCAAGATGTTCGGCGCACCCGGCCTTCGCGTTGGCGGCAAGGTGTTCGCCACACTGTGGAAGGACACGCTGGTGGTCAAGCTCCCCCAGGCGCGGGTGGACGCGCTGCTGGCGGCGGGCCGTGGCCAGCGGTTCGACCCGGGCATGGGGCGGCTGATGAAGGAGTGGATTGCGGTCCCGCCGACCGACGAGGCCGCGTGGGTGGGCCTGGCCCAAGAGGCGAAGGAGTTTGTGGCAAAGGGAGCACGCCAGTGAAACGCGCCGGTTTCACCCACCGCTCATCTGTACGTGCGTGGTTCGACTCGCGCTCCGCTCGATCCTGTTCTCATGTATGCCTTGTCTTAGGTCACTCGTGACACTATCGAGAAGGGTTCAATTTTATGGACAAGATAGAGTTCATCAGGACCTACGTCCAAGAGCAACCTCCCCGGATTACTGTATCGGTTGATTGGTGCGGGTTCCTATCAGACCAGAACATATCTCTCCGAGAGACAACACTCCCTCTCGCCAAGACAGCTACCCTCTATGCTCCTTGGTACCACAAGGGCGGTGTCTTTGAGTCACGAATTGAAGCAGTATTATGTGATCCCGCCTACAGCCCTGTTCGGCTCGGTGAGGTATCACAATACCCTCACAGGTTGAAGCAGGTCACGGAGAGGGTTCACTGTAGGCCGTCGGAACTCATCCCGTTTCCGGTCGCGACCGACATCGGGGTTGGGAAGACGCTGGTCCTGGATGGCAACAATACGTTGGTATTCATGTTGCAGCATCCGGCGTGGATGAATGAGAGGATCCGGCTAGTCGAGATACGGGGTGCGAGCCTTGAGCGATGGTTCATAGACTTCCAGGTCATCAGGGACCGCTAGCTACGAGCCGCTTGGAAAAGCCTGGCGTGGCTTACTCAAGGGTTTGCACCCAGGACGCGTCGGTCGGCGACTTGCTGGATAAGCTCCGCGACCAGCTAAGATCATTTGTTGGCGCAGCGGGTGCTTCCGTGGTGGGCATTTGGCCAGAAAGCCCCGTATGGCGCGCCGGACCGGCTACACTGGTACACGTGAGTGAGGTTCGAATGCGTACCGAATCCGAAATCCTCGGGCAGTCCCGTGTCATCGCCGTGGTGGGCGCCAACTCTAACCCCAAGCTGGACGTCTACCAGGTGGCCCAGCACATGCAGCGCCACGGCTACCGCATCATCCCGGTGAACCCCTACGAGAATGAGGTCCTAGGCGAGAAGGCTTACCCGGACCTGAAGTCGGTCCCTGTCAAAGTGGACATCGTGGACATCTTCCGCCGTCCTGACGCGGTGCTGCCCCACGTGCAGGAGGCTATTGCTGTTGGCGCCAGGGTAGTCTGGATGCAGCTTGGCGTCGTGAACCAGGAGGCGGCGGAGCTGGCGCGCCGCGGCGGCCTGGAGGTGGTCATGGACCGCTGTATCCAGTGCGCCCTGGACGACTACCTGGCCGCGCAGCCGAAGAAGGGGCGCGATGCCTGAGCTCCCCGACGTTGAGGCGCTGCGCCGCTACCTGCTGGCCCAGGGGCTGGTGGGCCGAGGCATCTTCGCTGCCCACACCGAGTGGTCCGGGGCGGTGCGCTGGCCCTCGCCTGAGCAGTTCACTGCGCAGCTTGTAGGGCGGCGCATCGGTGCGCTGGAGCGGCGGGCCAAGTTCATGCTGTTCCGCCTCGACCGTGGCACTCTGGCCGCTCACCTGGGCATGACCGGCTGGCTGCACCTGGTGCCCCAGGGCGTGCCACCACTGCGCCACACCCGCCACTGGTTCGACCTGGACGACGGGCGGGTGCTGGCCTTCACCGACCCGCGCAAGCTGGGCCGCCTCTGGCTGGTGGAGGACCCGTCGTCGCTGGTGGCAGGCCTGGGCCCGGAGCCCCTGTCGGACGAGTTCACGGTGGGATACCTCGCCTCGCGGTTAGCGGGCAGGCGGGTGCCGGTCAAGCCGCTGCTGTTGGAGCAGGACGTCGTGGCGGGAATGGGCAACATCTACGCCGATGACACGCTGTTTGTGGCAGGGCTGCACCCGCTGCGGCCCGCCGGCGAGCTTTCCGCCAAGGAAGTCGTGCGCCTGCATGCCGCCGTCTGCCAGGTGCTCCAGGAGGCCGTCGAGCGACTGGCGCCGGTCCTGCCCGTGGAAGGGCCGGCTTCCGAGTCCATCCGCGGCATGGCGACACTTCAGGTGCCGCGGCAGGCCGGTGCGCCCTGTAGCCGGTGCGACGGCCCTATTGCGCACCTGATGGTCCGGGGACGCAGTGCCTACTTCTGCCCCCGTTGCCAGCCAGAGTTTTGAATGCTCTTGACCGGGTTTCGGTAACCCATCTAGAATCGTGATGCACCGGGCAGTTCAAGGAGTGTGGAGATGCCACTGTACGAGTATGCCTGTGTAGCATGCAGGAACCGCTTCGAGAAGCTGCGCCCCGCGGCCCAGATGGACGATGCTGCTTCGTGCCCCGACTGCGGCGCCCGGGGGCAGCGGGTCCTCTCAGTCTTTGCCGCTTTGAGCTCCGGGGCTGGCGGTGAGCCGGTGCCGGTGGGTGGTGGGGGGTGTTGTGGTGGTGGAGGGTGCGGCGGCTGTGCCTGCTCCAGGGGCTAGGAGCTTGTCCAATAACCCGCTCATGGTTCGACAAGCTCACCACGAGCGGACCTGGTCCCCGCTCGCCCTGAGCCTGTCGAAGGGTGGGACGAGTATCACTGGGCAGTTATTGGATAAGCTCTGGGCCTGCCGGGCCGAGACTTCGACATAGAGTTGTGATGTGCGGTGGATGTTCTACGAGCATCCACCGCTTGCTTTGGAAGCGGCAGACTGGGTCTGTTAGGCCTTGGGGTGTGGTACGCTGGCCTGCCCTGCCAGGGCAGCCGGCGCGGGACGGGGTGCCCGGCGTGCCAGCCGCACTCCCAGGTGCCCCAGGATGGCCAGGGCCAACGCCTCGACCGCCGTGGTCAGGGCTATGAACATGGTGGCGTCGGACCAGAAGCCCTGGGGGAACAGCCGCACCAGGTTGTCGCGGCTGGGGTCAAGCTGCCAGAAGTCGTTGCTGAAGCTCAGGATGTGGAACAGGTAGAAAATCCAGGGGAAGGCCACAGCCAGCGCCACGCCCGCGACCAGCAGCAGCGCCAGGCTGACGAGGCCTGCCAGGCGCAGGCGGCGGGCCAGCAGCGCCAGGAAGCCCCGTCGCCAGGCAGCGAGCCCCACAACAACGTACGCTAGCAGCAAGCCCCCCGCGATGGCCTGCACGCGGAACACCCCGCGCACTAGGCCCTTCACGTCGCGCATGTGCTGGACCTCGCGGGAGTTGAACAGGGGCTGCGTTACCCCCCGGACCGTTGCCTGGATGTCCAGGGACTCGCTGCGGTCGTTGAAGTAGCGGATGAAGTCCTGGGCGACCTTCCGCAGCTCCTGGTCACTGACGCCCATCTCTTCGCCCACGCCGTACTTGTGGAAGCCGTAGGTGTACAGGCCCAGGTTGTTGAAGGCCCACCGCACGTTGGTGGTCACCAGGAAGACGGGCCAGGCCAGGATGAACAGGGCCGCAGCGGCCCATGCCAGCAGCCGAAAAGCGGACCTCGTAGTCGTCATTCCTTGTCGTTCGCTCCTACGGCCCAGTATAATCCCCTGGACTGGGGAAAGGAACGTGCTATGACAGACCCTGTGCCGCACATGGACAGCTTTGATGGATTGCGAAGCCTTGTGGCGCGACTGCGGGCGCCCGGTGGCTGCCCGTGGGACCGCGAGCAGACCCATCGCTCTCTGCGCCGCAACCTGCTGGAGGAGTGCTACGAAGCCCTGGAGGCGCTAGACCACGACGACCCGCAACAGCTTGCGGAGGAGTTAGGGGACATCCTGGTGCAGGTCGCCTTTCATTGCCAGATTGCCCAGGAGGCCGGCGAGTTCACCCACGAGGACGTCTTCCGCCGCGTCAACGAGAAGCTGGTGCGGCGGCACCCCCACATCTTCGGCGACGCGGTGGTGGCGGACGCCCGCGAGGTGGAGGTCCAGTGGGAGGCCATCAAGAAGCGGGAGCTGGGAGCGAGGTCGCTGCTGGAGGGGGTGCCTGCTGAGACGCCCGCCCTGGCCTACTGCCAGGCCATCTCCCACCGCGCGGCCCGCGCCGGCTTCGAGTGGGACGACTTGCAAGGGGTGCTGGACAAGGTGGCGGAGGAGCTGGCGGAGTTAGAGCGGGCGGCCGACCAGGTTGAGCGGGAGCAAGAGCTGGGCGATGTCTTCTTCTCGCTGGTGAACGTGGCCCGCTGGCTAGGCGTGGACGCCGAAAGCGCGCTGCGTGGCACCAACCAGCGCTTTGCCCGCCGCTTTGCGGCGATGGAGGAGGCCTGCCGCCTGAGAGGTCTGGACTTTGTCTCCCTTCCTATGGCCCAGAAGGACACCTTGTGGCAGGAGGCGAAGCGTCAGGTCGGGTAGGCGGTCCCACAGGACGGGCGACGGGGGCCGAGGCCACTGATGAGCGCGGTCGTCACAACAGTGTTTGTGCTGGTGGGTCTGGCCGTGGGCAGCTTCCTCAACCTGTGCGTTGACCGCCTTCCGGCTGGCATATCAGTGGTCCGTGGCCGTTCCCGTTGCGATGCATGTGGCCATGTCCTGGGTGTCCTCGACCTGGTGCCGCTCCTGGGCTACCTGTGGCTCAGGGGGAGGTGCCGCTTCTGTGGGAGCCGCATCCCCCTTCGTGCCTTGCTGGTCGAGGCGGTGACTGGCGCCCTCTTCGGCTTCCTGGTATGGAGATACTCGCTGACTCCGCAACTGGCTTTTGCCCTGGTCTACGCCGCTGTCCTTGTGCTGGTCTTCGTCATTGACCTGGAGAAGCAACTGGTGCTGGACCAGGTGGTCCTGCCGGCCATGGCGTTAGGCCTGGCAGGCTCCTTCTTCTGGCCCCAGGTTGGCCCCGTGCGTGCTCTGGCCGGTGGCGCACTGGGCGCGGCGTTGCTAGGGCTTCCTTACCTCTTGTACCGGCTGGTGGCGCGGCGCGAGGGCATGGGAGCGGGCGACATCCTGGTTGGCGGCATGGTGGGGCTTATGGTCGGCTTTCCCCTAGTGCTGGTGGCAATGGTGGTGGCGATGGTCGCTGGTGGCCTGGCAGGTTCCCTGTTTCTGGCCTTTGGGCACAAGACGCGGCAGGACCCCCTGCCCTTTGCAACCTTCCTGACCGCCAGCGCCGGCCTTGTGCTCCTGTGGGGCCGCCCGCTGCTCGACTGGTACCGAGGCTGGGCGTAGTCTCCGGGCAGGTTGCAAAGAGAGCATGGCCCCGTCCCGACACACCAGGACGGGGCCATGCTCTCTTTCTCTTTCTTCCACCCTGGCCTAGTGTCCCGAATCAGAAGTTCGCTGCATAATGCGTGGCCTAGATTGTCATGCTGAACGAAGTGAAGCATCTGGCGGGGAGGCAACTCCACCACCAGATTCTTCGCTGGCGCTCAGAATGACATTTTCCAACAGATTCCTGATTCACCACACTAGACGAGGGCTTTCAAACCGTGTCCTACGGGTACACCCCAGCGGCGAACACTGGGTTGGACTTGACCCTGCTCTGCGAGTCCAGGAACCAGCCGTAGCTCCCGGCGGTGTTGGTGGCCGTGGTGTTCTTGGCGGTATCCGCAGAGCGGAGGGCAGTGGCGGATGCGAGGTAGCCCCCAGTGGCCAGGACGGCGATATCTATGTAGTTGTTGCACGAGCCAGTGATCGTCGCGGCGTCGTTCAGGCAGTCGTCATTCTCCCCGCCATCCAAGATTGGGTACTGGTCCCCTGTCTGGCCGGTCCGCCAGGCGTCCACCGCGCTCTGGAGGACATCCCTATCGGCGCCGTAGGCCCGCTCCTTGGCCTGGCGCAGGAACCCTTGGACGCTGGGCACGCCGATGGCAGCCAGGATGCCGATGACTGCTAGGACGATGAGCAACTCGAGTAGTGTGAAACCCTTCCGCGCTTGTCGCGTCCGCTGGCCCATGCTATCCCACCTCCGGCCTACAATGGAAAACACTGCACATAACAAAAAGGGCCGGCCTCGCAAGCAGACGAAGCTTCGGCCCCGCCCCTTGACGACAAAGTATGCATAGCTCATACTTCCGTGTCAAGAGCAGGTGTGCCCAGGATCATTTCATTGGCGCCCATTCGACCCCCATCCTAGCCTTCCCCCGGTTCCGGGGGAAGGGACTGTCCTCTCCCCTGCGTGGAGGAGAGTCAGAGGGGGGTGAAAGTGAAATGACCCTGTACAGACCTCTACACTGGCCCAGTGCAGGGCAATCTCTTCGGCGGCTAGCCGATGCGCTTTGCTCACACCGTGCGTGTGCGATGAGGCGTATGCCGAGCGGAGAAAAAGCGGGCCCGATGGCAAAAGTTCCGCAAGAACATGGTGTGGTCCCGGCTCCCCAGTCGGACTGGTCCAGCGACCAGCTCTTGATCTATGCCAAGGAGCTTCAGCAGATCTACGGCCGTGAGGTTCAGCTCCGCAAGGACCTGGAGGACAAAAACGCGGCGCTGGAGCGAAAGCTGCGGGAGCTACGCGCTCTCAACGACCTGTTCCAGGGCTATCTCCAGCGCCAGTTGACCCAGCGGGACCAGTTCTTGGAGGTCCTCACCGCGCTCCATCGCCTGGCGCAGGAGGGATTGGCCCTCAAAGCGGAAATCAGCCAGGAACAAGGGCTGTCTCTTCCTGCCTCGTGATCCTCTGATGTTGCTGCACACGCCTTTGGCTCTCGTAGCTAGGTTGTGGGCCGGGGCGACCCGGCGTGAGCCGCATCCACCGGTGCGGTGCCTTTGTGGGTTTGCCCTGTTAGAGACGGTCGTTGGCCTGGCGGTAGCCGCCATACTCCTCCCCGCCTTCCTGGGCGCGCTGTCCATAACCATTACCTCCATTGGCAACACCACCCTGATGGACACCGCCCGGAGCGCTGCCCTTTCGCAGCTTGAGTACGTGCAGGCACAGCCTTTCGGCGGCTCCTATAGCACCTTCGTCCCCCTACCAGAAGGGTTCACGGTTGAAACACAGGTCCAGAGCATCACCGACGAGCTACAGAAGGTCATCGTGACGGTCTCCACACCTCGGGGTGACCAGGCCTCCCTGGAGGGCTACAAGGCGTCCCGGGGGCCTGACCCGGCCGTCCCCCCGTCCGCTGGCGGGATGGATCGGGCCATCGCTCTGCCGTCTGGCCTCAGTCTCGCCAAGCAGACAGGGTACTTCCGGACGGTGGAGCTCCTTTCTTCCAGCGCGGGCGGCGGAGAGCTGATGGCGAGGGCAGCGCTGAGCAGGAGCGACCGTCTGGTGAGCATCACCGTGTACCAGGGCACCCCGCTTGGCGAGGGCTCTGGCACCTCGGCGGTGGCGCCAGGCCTGGTGGGTGCGACCCAGGTGGCCAAGGCCCGTGACAGCGTGAATGGGCTGGGCCTGGCCCACCAGGGCCTCAGTGCTGGCATGTACACCGTCTACGTTTATAACGAGGCCAACGGCTCGGTCACGATGAACGAGGGGTGGGTGGCGTGCATCTGCCGCTAGTGGGCCGTCTCGGAAATACGTTTACAAAATGTCATTGCGAGGAATCCCGATGTAATCGGGACGACGAAGCAATCTGGCGGCGGGGCCCACTCCTCCTCCAGATTGCCACGGCCCTCGTACGTCGGGGCCTCGCAATGACATTATCGGCGAACTTCGGGGACACCATACTAGCATCGCGGCGGGGGTTCACCGTGCTCGAGATGGGTATCTCGCTGGCAGTGTCGGCGATGCTCCTGGTGCCTCTGAGCATGGTCGTGTGGAAGATGGTCGTGGAGCCGCAGTGGGGGATGGCCCATCTGGCCACATCCGGCGAGGCCCGGACGGCTGGGCAGCTCCTGCTCTTCGATGGAGCGGCTGCCCAGGCGTTCGCTGCTGGCACAGACCCGGACTATGGCTTTCTGGAGTGGACGGACTTCACCGGCGCCACCGCCGAGTTCAACTCTGCGGGCTACCTCTTTGACCCTGCGTCATCCGGCCTGGTGCGCACCCTGCAACAGGAAGGCGTAGCCAGCACGGATTTCCAGTTGAGCACGCACCTGGGCACCTACGCCTCCGCCTTGCTGGCCCAGGAGCAGCCTACCTCTGGCCTGGCCCGCATGGAGCCTACCCTATCGGCAACTGCTCTCCAGGGCACGGTGTCCGTGGCAAGGGTGCTCCTGGCGGACATGCGGGCTTCCTCGGAGCCTACCCTTGCCATTGGAGGACTGGTAATCTTCAGCACCCAGGGGACCACTCTGTCGGGCCCGGATACCACGGTGCTCGGCAACGTGCACGCCAACGGCACCATCACGGTGAGCGGCAACAGCGCTGGGGTGCTGGGTGTGGCCACATCCCCCACCGGGGTGAGCGTCACCGGCGCCAGCGCGGCCGTGGCCTTCATGGATACTCTGGCGGCGTCTCAGTCCTTCCCAGTAACCTTCACTGCCCAGGACTTTGCTCCCTACACCTTCCAGTTCGAGGGGGATGTTGACCTGGAGGACGAGGCGGCGGTCTGGGAAGACCCCGGGCAGACCCAGCTCCGTCCAGGGGTCTACTATGCGACAGGCACCCTGAGCCTGGACCGCAACGATGTGTCCGGGACGGTGACCTTTGTAGCGTCCGAGATCGCGATTGTCGGAAGGCGCCTGAGCTTGGAAGCGTACTCCCAGGGTGTCCTTGCCTACGCCACCTCGGCTTCGGACGACGCCCTGGTGATAGACAACGCGGATGATACGGGGTGGTCCGGCATGCTGGTGGCCCCAAGCGGCGGCATCACGGTTGATGGCAACGACTGCCGGGCCGACGGAAGCCTGCTGGGCCGCGCAGTGACGTGGGACTGCAATCGCGGCCGGGTGGCGTACAATTCAGCGCTGTTCTAGTGCTTAGTCCGACTACTATGTTGCTGTTTTCAGTGGTGCTGTTCGACCGCCCCGTTTACGGAGCGGCATCATGCCCCTGCCTTCAGGCGGGGGTGTGCGAGAGATCTCCGAACAGCTTCTACTGAGCCATGCATAGCGACCTAAACTGGTAGCCACCTGGTCATACTGAGGAGCGAAGCGACGAAGTATCGGGGGGGCTGTGTCCCACCACCCCAGACCCTTCGCTGCGCTCAGGGTGACAGCTTGGTTTAGATTTCTGTTCAAGGATCAGTAGAAGGGGAACATGGGGACACGGCGAAAAGGGCAAGTGCTCCTGCTGATGGTGCTGGGGATG